>NZ_JBEPAA010000005.1:0-218195 GCF_040298365.1 Kitasatospora sp. NPDC001603 | reverse complement strand
GGCTCCCAGTAGACGACTGGGTTGATAGGCCGGATATGGAAGCCTCGTAAGGGGTGGAGTTGACCGGTACTAATAGGCCGAGGGCTTGTCCTCAGTTGCTCGCGTCCACTGTGTTGTTCTGAAACAACGACCCCCATGACATGGCCTGTCGTGGGTGCGGTTGACAGTTTCATAGTGTTTCGGTGGTCATAGCGTGAGGGAAACGCCCGGTTACATTCCGAACCCGGAAGCTAAGCCTCACAGCGCCGATGGTACTGCAGGGGGGACCCTGTGGGAGAGTAGGACGCCGCCGAACAATCATTCCAAAGAACCCCCCGATCCGTACGGATCGGGGGGTTCTTTGCGTTTCCAGGTGCATTCTCCGGCGCCATTCGCGGTGGGTGGCTGCGGTTCGCCGGGGATCGACCGGCCCGGCGGGACGGAGTGCCGCTCCGGGGGTGGTGCTAGGTCCACCCCGGAATCGGGGTGCGACAGCCAGTGCCCCGCCCCTTGCCACCCGGCGACACTGGGTGGACGACGACCGGTACCGGCCCCAGGAGCATCCGTGACAGCAGCGAACCGAACGAGCGGCGCGGGCGTACGCGCTCAGACGGAGGCGGCCTTCCTGGCGGGCGGCCGCGGTCTGGTGCGGCTGGCGCTGGTGGCGCTGGGGGCGGTACCCACCGTCGCCCTGCCGATCCTGGCGGCGTCCTTCGCCGGTGGTGCGGTGAACTCGATGCTGGACCCCTATGACCTGGGCACCGTGTTCACCCTGCTCGCGGCGGCCCTCGCGGGCGCGGCCACCGCCGGCCTGCTGGTGCGCCGGGTCGCGAACCGGACGCGCGGTCAACTCGCCCGCTGGTACGGGATCCGGCTGCCGGTCGAGTACGCCCCCCGGCCGGCGCTGGAGCGGGACGAGCGCGGCCACTGGTGGACGGGGTACTCGTACCACCGCTCCCACGGCGTCGCGAAGCTCGCCCACCTGCTGCACTGGGCCGCCCGGGACCGGGCCACCCGGTCGGAGATCGCCTGGCTGGTGATCAGCCCGGCGGCCGCGGCCGCACTCGCCCTGCCGGTGGCCGGTCTGCTGGTGGGCGGAGCGGGCTACGCGGTGACCGCTCCGGTGGAATACCGGGAGTACGGGCCGATCGATCCGGCCGGCGCCTCCCCGCTGGTCTCGGTCGTCCTGGGGCTGCTGCTGATGGCGCTCGGCGTCGTGCTGGCGCCGTACGCGGTGCGGGGCTACGTGGAACTGGCCCGGCGCGTGCTGGACCAGGACGGCCGCGCCTCGCACGCCCAGCTGACCAAGCGGGTCGCCCAGCTGACGGAGACCCGGGCGGACGCGGTCGGCAACCAGGCGGCCGAACTGCGCCGGATCGAGCGGGACCTGCACGACGGTGCCCAGGCACGGCTGGTCGCGATCGGGATGACCCTCGGCACGATCGAACACCTGCTGGAGACCGACCCGGTGGCCGCCCGCGAACTCCTCTCCGAGGCCCGGCAGTCCTCGGCCCGGGCGCTCCAGGAGCTGCGCGACCTCGTGCGCGGCATCCACCCGCCGGTCCTCGCCGAGCGCGGACTGGGCGACGCGGTGCAGTTGCTGGCGCTGGACAGCGCCCTGCCGACCGAGGTGTGCGTGAGCCTCCCGGACCGGCTGCCGGCGCCGGTCGAGGCCGCCGTCTACTTCAGCATCTGCGAGCTGCTGGCCAACGCGGCCAAGCACTCGGGCGCGGAGCAGGTCTGGGTGGACATCCTCTACCGGGCCGGCAACCTGCGGGTCACGGTGACGGACGACGGCGTCGGTGTGGCGGATCCCAGCCGGGGCACCGGCCTGCGCGGGATCGAGCGGCGATTGGGTACCTTCGACGGTGTCCTGGCCATCGACAGCACGTCGGGCGGTCCGACCACCATCACCTTGGAGCTGCCGTGCGAGTTGTCCTCGCCGAGGACCTCTACCTCCTTCGCGAAGGCCTGATCCGGCTGCTGGAAGCGCACGGCTTCACCATCGCGGCGGCGGTCGAGACCGGCCCCGAACTGCTGGACGCGCTGCTGACGCACCGGCCGGACGTCGCCGTGGTCGACGTCCGGCTGCCGCCGACGCTGACCGACGAGGGCCTGCAGGCCGCGCTCCAGGCGCGCCGGGAGATCCCGGGCCTGCCGGTGCTGGTGGTCTCGCAGCACGTGCAGCAGTTGTACGCGCGGGAGCTGCTGGCGGACGGCACCGGTGGGGTCGGCTACCTGTTGAAGGACCGGGTCTTCAACGCCGACCAGTTCATCGACGCGGTCCGCCGGGTGGCGGCCGGCGGCACCGCGATGGACCCGGACGTGATCGCCAAGCTGGTGCAGCGCACCTCCCGCCGGCCGGGCGCGCTCCACCACCTCTCACCGCGCGAGCGGGAGGTGCTGGAGCTGATGGCGGAGGGCTGCTCCAACTCGGCGATCGCGGCCCGGCTGGTGGTGAGCGACGGCGCGGTGGCGAAGCACATCGCCAACATCTTCACCAAGCTCGGTCTGGCCCCCGCCGACGACGCCAACCGCCGGGTCCAGGCCGTCCTCGCCTATCTCAACGGGACGGCGGCGCGGCCGGCCTGACGCCCCGCCCGGCCGGTCGGCACCCGATCGGCACGCGGCCGACACCCGGTCGACACGGGGCCCGCGCCCGGTGTCCGCCGGGGCCGGTTCCACCCCGGGCTGCGAGGAAGCTGAAACAGCTGTGCGAGTAAACTCCGGTGGGCCGAGCCCGGCGGCTGCTCGGTCGTCCGGCGCCCCGACCACCGGGAACCGGCGCCGAGGCAGCGCACGGCCGCAGCCGACACCCAGGGGTTGATAGACGTTATGGCACGCCCTCCGCTCACCAAGGCTCACCGCAGCCTGCTCGGGCTGGTCGCCGCCGGGGCCTGCCTGATCTCGGGCATCGGCTTCGCGGGTTCGTACAACGCGGTGCGGGAGCTGGCGTCCGAGAAGGGCTTCGGCGCCTTCTCCTACGCCTTCCCGATCGGTGTCGACGCCGGCATCGTCGTGCTGCTCGCGCTGGACCTCGTCCTGACCTGGCTCCGCATACCCTTCCCGCTGCTGCGGCAGACCGCCTGGCTGCTGACCGTCGCCACCATCGCGTTCAACGCGGCCGCCTCCTGGGGCGACCCGCTCGGGATGGGCATGCACGCCGTCATCCCGGTGCTGTTCGTGGTCGTCGTCGAGGCCTCCCGGCACGCGGTCGGCCGGATCGCCGCCATCACGGCCGACCGGCACATGGAGTCCGTCCGGCTGATGCGCTGGCTGCTCTCCCCGGTGCCGACCTTCCGGCTCTGGCGGCGGATGAAGCTCTGGGAGCTGCGCTCCTACGACGAGGTCGTCCGGCTGGAGCAGAACCGGCTGGTCTACCGGGCGCAGCTGCGCTTCCGGTACGGGCGCGGCTGGCGCCGCTCGGCGCCGATCCAGGCGCTGTTGCCGTTGAAGCTGGCCAAGTACGGGGTGCCACTGGACCCGGCGCTGCTCGACCGGCTGGACGAGGAGTCCCGCACGGCCACCGAACTCCGGGAGAGCCGGACGCCGGCCGCCGCCATCCCGGTGGCCGCTGCCGCCGGCACCGAGCCGCAGGCGCAGCCGCTCGCGCAGGCACAGCCCGCGAACGCCCGGCCGGAGAACGCCCGGCCCGAGGGCCTCCAGGTGGAGCAGGTCCGGTCCGAGGCGGCGGCGCCCGCCGTGGCGCCGGTGCCCGCGGAGGTGGCCGCGCCGATGCTGGCCAAGCTGGCCGCGGTGCGGCTGCGGGCCTCGCAGGAGCCGGCCGCCGAGGAGGAGCAGGCGCCGCCGCAGCCCGGGGAGGAGCTGAACGTCTGGACCGAGCGCCCGGTGCGGACCACCGGGCCGCAGGGCGACGGCTCCCCGGGCGGCCGGGTGCCGGGCCAGGCCTCGCCGTGGTTCAAGCCGCCGCGGCCGTCCGCCGCCCAGCCCGAGCCGCAGCCGGCGGCGCGCCCGGCCGCCCGTCCCGGCGGAGCGGCGGCCCCCCAGGCCGTCGCGCAGTCCGAGGTCCACACCGGTCCGGACGGCGTCGGCTACGCGGACCTCCCGGTGGAGCCCGGCTACGCGCAGGACGCCGCGTACGTCCGCGAGGCCGACTACCCGCAGGAGGAGGGCTTCGCCCCGGAGCCGGACGCGGCCGAGGGCTCCGGCCGCCCGTACGACTCCGCCTCCCGCCCGGCGCCGTCGCGGCTCGACCCCGAGCTCTGCTACACGGCGCTGGTCAGCTACATCGACACCTTCGAGAAGGAGCCCAGTCCGCAGCGCCTCGCGGACTGGCTGACCAAGGAGTACGGCGTGACCGGCACCCGGCCGGACGGCTCGGTGCACCACAAGGACGTCGCCGAGCTCTTCCCCGAGCTGCGCGACCGCTACGCCGCCGCCGGGAGGGACTGACCGGCCGACCCGCCCAGGAGCCGGAGCCGCCTGCCGCCCGCCCGCCCGTCCGCCGCTCGGTCGGCCATTGACGCCCGACCCCGGCGGGGCTACCTTCGCCTCAACAAACTGTTGAAGCGCTGGTTCGGCACGGAGGAGTACGGATGTCGCAGGTCGAGGTGGACGGTACCGGTCCGGCGGGCGGAGCCTCGTTCTCCGGAGCGGCGCGTGCCGCCGTGGAGGCGCTGCTCGCCCCGGTCGACGCCGACCTGGCCCGCCGATACCCGGGCGACTCCGGCAGCCGGCAGCCGGTGCACACCGTCTACGTCCCGGCCGACGCCTTCGGCGCCGACACCGTCCGCGACTGGGGCCGACAGGCGCTGGAGGCGTTCGACACGCACGCCGGTACCCCGGCGGCCCTGGCCGGCGCGCTCGGCGTGGCCGACGGCGCGCTGCTCGCCGACGTGCACGCCCGGGTCCGCGCCAAGCTGGAGCGGGAGCCGGTCGAGGACCTGCGGATCGACTTCGAGGACGGCTACGGCCCCCGGCCCGATGCCGAGGAGGACGCGGCCGCCGTCCGGACCGCCGAGCTGATCGCGGCCGCCGTGGCGGACGGCAGCGCCCCGCCGTACGTCGGCATCCGGATCAAGTGCATGGAGGCGGCCGTCCGCGAGCGCGGCATCCGCACCCTGGAGCTGTTCCTGACCACCCTGCTGGCCTCCGGCGGCCTGCCCGAGGGGCTGGTGCTCACGCTGCCCAAGGTGACCTACGCCGAGCAGGTCACCGCGCTGGTCCGGCTGCTGGCGGACTTCGAGCGCTCGGCGGGGCTGCCGGCCGGCCGGATCGGCTTCGAGATCCAGATCGAGACCACCCAGGCGATCCTCGGCCCCGACGGCCGGGCCACCGTCGCCCGGATGATCGAGGCCGCCGAGGGGCGGGCCACCGGTCTGCACTACGGGACCTTCGACTACAGCGCCGCCTGCGGGGTCGGCGCCGCCTACCAGAGCATGGACCACCCGGCCGCCGACCACGCCAAGGCGGTGATGCAGGTGGCCGCCGCCGGTACCGGGGTCCGGCTCTCCGACGGGTCGACCAACGTCATCCCGACCGGGTCCACCGAGCAGGTGCACGCCGCCTGGAAGCTCCACCACGACCTGGTCCGCCGCTCGTTGGCCCGTGCCTACTACCAGGGCTGGGACATGCACCCGGCGCACCTGCCGACCCGTTACGTCGCGGTGTACTCCTTCTACCGCGAGGGCCTGGCGGCCGCCGCCGCCCGGCTGGCGGCGTACGTCGCCAAGACCGGCGGCGACGTGATGGACGAGCCGGCGACCGCCCGGGCGCTCAGCGGCTACCTGCTGCGCGGGCTGGACTGCGGGGCGGTCGACCTCGCCGAGGTCCTCTCGCTCACCGGGCTGGACCGCGCCCGGCTGGACGCGCTGGCCGGCCGCTGAGCCCTCCCGGCCCCGCTCCGAGTCGTCGCCGCCCCGAGTCGTCCCCGCTCCGACCCGGCGCTCTCCGGCCCGGACCGGTGACCGGACGGGCAGGGCCTAGGCTGGCGGTGGCGCCCCGGAACCACGTGGGGCCGCCGCCAGCCTTCGCCGTCTTCCGGGAGAACCGCCGCACCATGTCCGCCACGCCGGAGCCGACCCCGAGGCAGTACCTGACCATCCGGCACGCGGGCAGCCACGAGATCGAGATCAAGAAGTCCCGCTTCATCTGCCACCTCGCCCGGGTCACCGACGAGGACGAGGCGCAGGCGTTCATCGCGGGCATCCGCAAGCAGTACTGGGACGCGCGGCACAACTGCACCGCCTTCGTGGTCGGCGACGAGCAGCGGCGCGAGCGCTCCAGCGACGACGGGGAGCCCGGCGGTACGGCCGGGGTGCCGATGCTGGAGGTGCTGCGCCGGCGCGGGCTGACCGACACCGCGGCCGTGGTGACCAGGTACTTCGGCGGGATCAAGCTCGGGGCGGGCGGCCTGGTCCGGGCCTACGGGAGCGCGGTGTCGGAGGCGGTGGACGCGGTCGGGCTGCTGGAACGGCGGCCGGTGGCGCTGCTCGCGGTCGCGGCGGACCACACCCGGGCCGGGCGGGTCGAGAACGACCTGCGGGCGGCCGGCTACACGGTGAGCGACCTCGCGTACGAGGCGGCCGGGGTGCGGATCGAGGTCGGGGTGCCGGAGCCGGAGGTGGCCGGATTCCGCACCTGGCTGGCCGAGGCGACCGGCGGTACCGCGGTGGCGGTGGCGGCGGGTCGGACGTATGTCGAGGTGCCGGTCTGAGCCGGTTCCCCGCGGCGCGGGGTGACGCTCGGGCGGGCGTTCGCGGGGCGACCGGGCCGGGGGTCGGACAGACTTTCGGCCAGATCGGGTCCGGCCGGGTTCCCGTCCTCCCGCACCCTGCCTAGCCTGGGCGGATCGCCGACCAGGAGGCCGAACCGAGATGTCCCTCGTCCAGACCATCACCCTGCCCCCGGGCGCCAGTACCGGCTGGCACTACCACCCGGGCCGGGTCGACGTGGTGGTGCTGTCGGGGACGCTGACCCGGACCCTGCACGACGGCCGGGTCGAGGTCAGCCGGGCGGGCGAGTCGCTGGTCGAGGAGGCGGGGCCGGTCCACGTCCACGTCGGCCGCAACCACGGGACCGTCCCCGTGGTGCTGATCGCCGACTACGACGCCCCGGATGGCTGCCCGCTGGCGGTGCCGGTCGCCGAACCGGAGTGGAGCCGCAGCGGCGCGGGCCGCGCGGAGGGCTGAGCCCGGCCGCAGCAGAAGCCGGTCCGGTCCGGCGGTCGGCTTGAGCAGATTCACTCGAACGTATTGACGTGGCCCGGAGTTGGAACTTCCGCTCCGGGCTGTGGCGTTTCCTGGGCAAGGATCCGGCAAGAACCGGACGAACACACCCCCATCGATGGAGGACGACAGACCCCACCACCGCACCACGGAGGTATGCGCATGACCTCAGACCGTTCCTCGTCGCCCGCCCGCGCCGGTCTGCCCGGCCCCAGGGGCCTCGCGACGCCCTATCGGATGACCGTCACCACCGCGCTCCCGCACGCCGACGCCGTGGCCCTGGCGGACCAGCGCCTCGCCGCCTGGCTGAAACACGAAGGCTGTGAGGAGCCCCCGCCGGCCGCCCACCGGTCCGTCGCCGCCGAGGCCGCCGAAGTCCCCGCCGAACGCCTGCGCCTGGGCGACCGGGTCATGCTCGACCGCGACGGCGGCCCCCTGCGGGGCGGCCCGGGGGCCGGGCGCTACGACCGCCGCCGGCTGCGCACCCCGGCCCCGCACGGCACCCACCAACTCACGCTGACCACGGCGACCGGCGGCGACGGCCGCACCTGGGTCCGGCTGGAGGCCGAGACGCACACCACCGGCACCGGGGTACGGACGCCGTGCCGGGTGCCGGTGCCCGAACTCGCCCGCAGCCTGCTGCCGCTGCTGGACGCCACCGACGGCCCGGCCGCCGTCCAGTCGGCGCCGAGGGTGCTGACCGCCGCCGAGGTCGACGGTCTGATCGACGCGCTCTGCGATCCGGAGCGCCGGCTGCCCGTCGTGGTGGCGAGCGTTCCGGTCAACCACGACCTCGACAGCTGGGTGGAGGACGTCGTCCGCCCGCTCTGCCGCCAACTCCCCGGCCTCGCCACCGCCTACGTCCTGGATCCGGGCGCCCGTACCGAGTTCAACGTCGCACTGGAGTACCACACCGTCTACGGCGGGGCGGTGCGCACCTATCAGCCCGAGGTCGATCCGGCCTCCCGGTCGGACGGTGCGCGGCATCCGGTGCTGGCCCGCCACCGGATCGAGGAGGACCTGCGCCGGGCGGCCGGGCTGCTGGCCCGCGAACCGCGCCGGCTCGCCGCCGAGCTGCCGCTGCCGGCACCGCTGGCCGCCGTCCCGGTGCTGCGGGTGCCCGCGACCGCGGCCCGCCCGGGAACCGGCCCGGAGGACGCCACCGCCCGGGCCGAGCGGGCGGCGCTCGCCCACGAGGAGCAGCAGGACCACGCCGAGCAGCAGGCGAGGGCCGACGAGCTGGAGCGGGTGCGGCACAGCCTGCGCCGGGAGCGCCGCCGGGGCCGCCGGGTGCCGTCGGCGGCCGACGAGCCGCCGGGCGGGTCGGTCACCGGGCCGCGTCGCGGCGTCCAGTCCCGGGGGCCGGCCGGTCGGCTCTGCGCCGGCCCGGGTTCGGCGGGGCGCCGCCCGGCCGCGCCCGGGGCGGCCAGCAGACCGGGCTCACCGGGCTCACCGGGCGCTCCCGGGTTCCCGGCGGTGCCGGACAGCTTCACCGAACTGATGGCCCGGTTGGACGAGTTCCCGCTGCTCACCTTCACCGGGGACCAGAAGAGCGCGCTCGCCCTGGACGACCTGCGGTGCGCCGGGGCCGGCTGGGCCCGGCTCACCTGGGGCGGTCTGACGTCCCTGCAGGAGTACGCCGAGGCGGCGGTGCGCGGCGAGGCGGGCGGCGACTTCAAGCAGTGGTGCGAGCACACCCCGGCCGGCCGCCACCGCTTCCCGCCCCGCAAGGCGGTGCGCGGGGAGTCGCGGACGGTCTTCAGCCACACCAAGTGGAAGCGCGAGCGGATACTTCCGGTACCGGAGTGCGTGGACGCCTCCCGGCGGGCGTTCATGGGCGCGCACCTGCGGATCGGCGGGGGGCGGACGGCCCCGCGGCTGCACTACCTCGACGACTGTTCGGGCAGTGGCCGGATCTATGTCGGCTACATCGGCCTGCACCTGACCAACACCCGGACCAACTGAGAGGCTTGGCTGACCGGTGCGCCCGTTCGGTGGACAATGTCCGGCAGGGGCGGCCCGTAGGCTCGCCGGCCGCCCCGGGCAGGCGCCGGACGAGCATGGGGGAACCGCGACCGATGCAGCACTCAGCAGACGGCCAGCCCGACGGCGCCGTGATGGCCCCCCAACCCGGCTTCCTGGCCTCGGTCTTCCGCGACCTCGGCGTCAGCGGTCCGGACGGTCCGGAAGGACCCGACGGATCGTCCGGGCCTGACGGGCCTGATGGTCCGTACGGGCCCGACGGGCCACCCGGCTCGCCGGGCCCGGCCGACCGGGCGGCCGGCGGTCATGGCGGCCCGGACGGTCTGACCGGCGCGGACGGCCTGACCGGCCCGGAGGGCGCGGACGAGGCGGTCGCCGCGCACACCCGGGCCGCCGCGCTGACCCACCACCGGTCCGTCACCGTCCGGGCCGAGCACGAGCGGCTCGCGGACCTCCTGCGGCGGGCCGCGCTGCCCGTCTCGGCGATGGACTTCGAGAGCCAGCTCCGCCACTACGAGCCGAGGCCCTACGCGGCCACCGGCCCGGGCGGCGACGAGGCCGACGCCGAACCGCGCTGGGAGGACTACGCGCCCGAGCGGCCGGCCGGGGCCGACCCCGACGAGCCGCCGACCCGGCGACTGCTGGACTCCGGCTTCCAGCGCCAGCTGGCCCAGGCCCGGCTCACCCACCAGCGTGCCCTCCGGGAGTGGCGCACCCGGCGGGCCGGGGCCGACCGCCCGGCCGAGGACGAGTCGCGGCGGGTCCACGAGCAGGCCGAGCAGGCCAGGGCCCGCGCGGTCCGCGAGTACAACGAGACCCTGGAGGAGTGCCGGCGGGCGTACCGGCTGGCCGAGCCGGCCGCGGTCGAGTCCCTGCTGGAGCGGGCGCTGGCGGCCGCCGAGACGGCCACCCAGGACGTACCCGCACCCTGCCGGGCGGTCTTCCGCCCGCTCACCCGCACCGCCGTGCTCGACCTCGACCTGCCGTCCCTCGACCTGGTGCCGTCGCTGACCGGGTACCGGCTCGCCCCGGACGGCGAGATACTCCCGGTGCCGCGCCCGCCGGCCGACCGGGCCACCGACTACCTGCGGCTGGTCGCCCGGCTGGCCCTGCGCGCGCTGCAGGCCGCCGATGCCGTCGACACCGACGAGATACTGGCCGGGGTGGTGCTGAACGGCTGGCTGCGCGAGTCCGCCGGAGCGGAGCCGCTCTGCCTGGTGAGCGTGGACGCCGACCGCGACGCCCTCGCCCGGACCAGGCTGCTGCCGGCGGCCGCCCCCTACGAGGAGCACGACGGCGAGGGCGTCTACGCGGACGCCGAACAGGACGAGGCACTGGTCCGGCTGCGCCAGCTCGGCGCCGCCGTGACCCCGGACCCCTACGCCAGGGCGGGCGTCGAACCGGCCGCCCTGGCGGGCGCCACCGTGCCGTCCGCGCCGGACCTCTCGGCGAACGAGTTCGCCCACCTGGTCCGCGAACTGCTCACCCGCGGCGGGCTGGAGCAGTGGAGCGTACGACTGCGCGGCCCGGCGGGCCTGGTCGCCACCGGGGAGGGGGCGGCGGGCAGCGCGCTGCCCGGGCGCTGGGTGGTCTGGGCCTCCCGCGGGTCCGGGGCGGTGGGCGAGGAGGAGATCAGGACCTTGGCGGAGGCCGTCCGCGAGGAGTCCGCCGAGCGCGGTCTGCGGCTGACCACCGGCCGGTTCACCGACGAGGCGCTCGACCTCACCGGCGAGGACGGGCACCAGCACATCCATCTGGTCGACGGCGACGGCGTGCGGGAGCTCGCCCGCGCCCACCTCGGGCTACCGCTCGCCTCCGGTCACTGAACGGGTCGGCCGGGCCGCGAGCCCGACGGGTGCCCGGGTGCTCTCGCGGCTCACCCTCACGGACCGCCCGGCGGGCGGCGCCCCGGGCACCGGGCGAGGCTGGGGGCACCGGCACCGGGGCGTGCCCGGTCCGGGGCGTCCCACCGGGGCACGGGACGCCCGGGACGCCCGAGGGGTTGCCCGGGACGCTCAGGACACGGGGGAGGCGAGGGGATGCGTAGGGTCTCCGGTACGGGGGAGGTGGGATGACCGCGATCCTGGTCGCCGCCGGCGCTTTCCTGATGACGCTCATCGGTGGCTACGTCGCCCAGCGCACCGGTGACCGGCGCCATCTGGTGCTCGGGTTCGCCGCCGGGCTGATGCTCGGGGTGGTGGCCTTCGACCTGCTGCCGGAGGCGCTGCACCAGGCGCCCGGGGAGATCCACGGCGTGCCGCAGGCGCTGCTGATGTTCGCGGCCGGGTTCCTGGCGATCCACGTCGTCGAGCGGGCGGTCGCCATCCACCGCGGCCACGAGGGCGAGTACGCCGCGCACACCCACGGCCACCAGCACGTCCACACCCATGCGCACGCCCAACCGGCGGTCGCCGAGGGAACGTCCGCGCCGGGGATCGGGCTGACCGCGGCGCTCGCCCTGGTCGGCCACAGCGTGATGGACGGCTTCGCGATCGGCGCGGCCTTCCAGGCCGGGACCACCGTCGGGACGGTGGTCGCCGTCGCCGTGGTGGCCCACGACTTCGCCGACGGCTTCAACACCTACACGATCACCCGGCTGTACGGGAACGACCGCCGACGGGCGCTGACCCTGCTCGCGGCCGACGCCCTGGCACCGGTGACCGGCGCCGCGATCACCCTGCTGTTCACCATCCCCGAGCAACTGCTCGGCCTCTACCTCGGGTTCTTCGCGGGCTTCCTGCTCTACCTGGCGACCTCCGACATCCTCCCCGAGGCGCACAGCCCGCACCCCTCGCGCGCCACCCTGCTCTGCACCATCCTCGGGGTGGGCTTCATGTGGCTGGTGATCGGGTTCGCCGGCTGAACGGCCGGACCCGGGCAGCCCCGGCGGCCGCACACCCGGCCGGGGCGGCCCCTCACCCGGGCCGGGCCCGCGCTCACGCCGCCAGGGCGGCCCACCGGTCCCGCATCGCGGCCAGCGCCTCGGTGATCGCCGGTCGCCGGGAGGCCTGGGCGCGCCAGAGCGCGAACACCCGCCGGGCCGGCTCCGGCACGACCGGCCGGGCGACCACCCCCGGCGGCAGGGCGCCCCGGCCGAGCCGCGGCACCAGCCCCATCCCCAGACCCGCCGCGATCAGCGCGATCTGGGTCTCGAACTCGCCGACCTGGTATCGCACGTCGGGCTCCTCGCCGACCTCGCGCAGCGTGCGGACCAGCCAGTCGTGGCAGATGTTGCCAGGCGGCACGCTGATCCAGCACTGCCCGCGGAGCCGCTCCACCGGGACCACGGCCTCCCCGGCCAGCGGGTGCGCGGCGGGCAGCAGCAGGTCCACCGGATCCGGGCCGAAGTCCAGCCGGACCAGGCCCTCCTGCACCGGCAGCGGCACGGTCGGCCAGTCCTGGACCAGCGCCAGGTCCACCTCGCCCCGGGCCACCAGCTCGGCCGCCGGGTACGGGTCGCTCTCCAGCAGCCGGACGTCCAGGTCGGGGCAGCGCTCGCGCAGGTCGGCGAGCGCGCCCGGCATCAGTCCGCGCGCGCCGGTGGCGAAGGCGGCCACCAGGAGCCGCCCGACCGCCCGGCCGCGCTGCTCCTCCAGCCGCACCTGGGCCTGTTCCACCAGGCCCAGCACCGCCTGCGCGGTGACGGCCAGCTCGCGCGCGGCGTCGGTCAGCACCACGCCCCGGCCCTGACGCTCCAGCAGCACCGTCCGGGTCTCGCGCTCCAGTTTGGCGATCTGCTGCGAGACCGCCGACGGCGTGAAGCCGAGCGAGGCCGCCGCCCCGCCCACCGAACCGTGCACGGCCACCGCGTGCAGCGCCCGCAGGCGTCCCAGATCCATCATGCAGCAATGCTAAAGCCCGCCCTTCAGAATTCATCGCTGGTGCTACACGGTCGGTGGCGGCCATCCTCGACCCATGACCGCAACACCGGCCGCCCCCGGCGGCAGCATGAGACCGCGTCACATCGCGCTGGCCGTCCTGGTCGCCGCCGTCTGGGGCCTCAACTTCGTCCTGATCCACGTCGGCCTGGAGAACTTCCCGCCGCTGCTCTTCTGCGCCCTGCGCTTCGCGGTGGTCGCCGTCCCGGCGGTCTTCTTCGTCGGCCCGCCGCGCGTGGCGTGGCGGTGGGTCCTCGGGGTCGGCCTGGTGCTGGGGGTGGTCAAGTTCGGACTGCTCTTCCTCGGCATGCACGCCGGGATGCCGGCCGGGCTCTCCTCGCTGGTCCTGCAGGGCCAGGCGGTCTTCACTGCACTGTTCGCCGCCGTCCTGCTGGGCGAGCGGCCCGGCCCGCAGCGCCTGGCCGGCCTCGGGATCGCGCTCGCCGGCATCGGACTGAGCGCCGTCGACCACGGCGTCGGCGGCCCGGTCGGGGCCTTCGTCCTGGTCGTCCTCGCCGCCGTCGCCTGGGGGCTGTCCAACGTGCTGACCCGCAAGGCCGCCCCGCGCGACGCGCTGCGCTGGATGGTCTGGGTCAGCGCCGTCCCGCCGCTGCCGCTGCTCGGGCTCTCGCTGCTGGTCGAGGGCCCGGCCGCCGACCTGCGGGCCCTGCGCGACCTCACCCCGGCCGGACTGGGCGCGATCGGGTACGTCGGACTGGTCTCCACCCTGTTCGGCTTCGTCGCCTGGAGCTTCCTGCTGCGCAGCTACGACGCCACCACGGTCGCGCCCTACTCGCTGCTGGTCCCGGTGTTCGGGATGTCCTCCGCCTGGCTGCTGCTCGGTGAGCGGATCGGCCCGGTGGCCGGCTGCGCGGCGCTGCTGGTGATCGCCGGGATCGGGATCACCGCGCTGCGCCCGGGGGCGCTGTCCGGCGCGGCGGCATGGTGGCCGCGTACGCGCTCTCGGCGGAGCGCAGTGCTCGCAGCAGGGCGTCCTGGTCGGCCGGGTTGATCGGGCCGAAGTACTCCTGCGCCACCTCGTGCCGGACCTGCCCGATCCGCTCCACCGCCGACCGGCCGGCCGTCGTCAGCACGATCCGGACGGCGCGCCGGTCGGCCGGGTCCGGGGTGCGCTCGACCAGGCCCGCCTCCTCCAGCGCGTCCACCACGGTGGTGGCCGAACGGGGGGCGATGTGCAGCCGCTCCGCCAGATCGCCCAGGCGCATGGCGCGGTCCGGCAGCTCGCAGCCGGGGGCGTGCGCGAGGGTGCGCAGGGCGCGGCCCTGACCGGGGGTGATGCCGAAGGGCTCCAGGCGCTCGCTGGTGAGGCGGCGGATCCGCTTGATCGCCCTGGTCATCGCGTCGGCGAGCTCGGCGGTGGTGTCCTGCGCTGCGGCGTCCTGGGCCGCGATGTCCTGCACTGCGGTGCCGTCCGGCGCGACGGTGACGTCCGGGGCCGCGGCGCCGTCCCGGGCGGTGCCGGGGCCGGTGGAGGAGCTCCCCGCGTCGTCGGTCGGCGTGGTGGTCATGGGGGCTCTCCTCGGCAGGTGTCGACCAAGGGTATAGGCCGGTCCGGGGGCGGGAGCAGGGCAGGACGCGCCACGGACGAGGGCTCCGTAAAGTTGTTGAGTCTGGCTCACTATCTGGGTTAGCTTGGTTCCGAGTGAGGGCAACCTAAGTTCCCTCCCGTGATTCTGGAGGGCCCGTGCCCCGTTCCGAAGCCCGCGTCGCCACCGACCGGTCCGCCCGCTACGCCAAGCAGCTCGCCGCCCACATGGGGCGCAAGATCGAAGCCGACTGGTCGGAGGAGACCGGTCGCGGCACCCTGACCTTCGGCCGCGGCACCGCCACGCTGGAGGCCGCCCCCGACGCCCTGCTGCTCACCGTCGAGGGCGAGACCGAGAACCTGCCGGGCCTGGAGGACGTGGTCGGCCGTCACCTGGTCCGCTTCGGCGCCCGCGACGAGCTGGTCGTCAGCTGGCAGCGCGACAACGGCGAGCCCGGCCTCGTCCAGCGCAACGACGAGCCCGCCGAGCCCACCGAGGGCTAGATGATTGATTCCAGGGGTGGTGACGGTCCTGGAGGTTGACCAAGCCCCGCTCAGGCGCTGGGCGAAGCCGCTCTCTTGATTCCCCATCCGACGCCTGGGCTGCCTTTCGGCACCGCCGGCGCCAGCGCCGGGGGCAAGTTGACGGTCTGACCTGCGGCCACCGTGTTCGACAGTGCGTTCGTACCCATTGGCGATCAACGGTGGCCGGAGCCCGGGGCTTTACTGAGGTCGGCGCTTCAGAGTGACCAGGTCGCCACGAAGCAGCTGACGCCGCCCACGGGGCCGGCGCACAGGAGGCGGTGGGTGGTCAGGTCCCAGTCGGCCCCGTCCAGGAGCTGCCAGGGCGAACGGCTCGACGCCTTCAGCTCACGAGCGAGGTGCGCATCCAGGTTCGGGAAGAATCCGTCCTCCTGAGGCGTGTTCTCGGTAGCGGGCACTCACGGCCGAGCCGTCGGGCTGACCCGGCGCCGGGCAGGGGCCGGGCGGACGTCTGCTCTGCGGACGGCGTCCGGGAGCGCTTCGACAACGGGGATGCGGTCGGCGGGGGAGCAGGTGCCGGACGCCGGCTCGTCGCGGGTCGCACACCATGTCGTAAGGTTTCCGATCATGCTTGCAAGACGACTGGCCGGCCTGCTCGTCGGTGCCCTGGCCCTCACCACGGCCTGCACCTCCGCCCCGGCAGCCGACAGGACCGCGCAGCCCGCACCCCCGGCCTCGGACGAGCCCTCGCCCGAACCGAGCACCCCGCTCGCTGTACAGAGCCTCACCTCGCCGGAGCTGCAGTCCCGCTGGTGGAACTGGGCCACCGCCACCGCGGAGGACCGCAACCCGGTCCTCGATCAGGATGGCCACCTGTGCGGCCAGGGCCAGGAGGACGGCATCTGGTTCCTCGCCGGTACCACCGGCGGCGCGGCCACCCGCACCTGCACCGTCCCCGTCGGGGTGCCGGTCGTTTTCCCGCTGGTGAACCTGTTCGGCGAGTCCGCGGACTGCCTGGAGTTCATGAACGCCGCCAAGGGAAGCGCCACCCTGGACGGACGCTCCCTGACCCCCGAGGAGCTCGGTTCCACCCCGATCCGGATGAACCCGCGGAAGGGCAACCCGTTCACCACCACGGCCGGCCCCCTCAATACCTGGTCCTGCGGCCTCTGGGTCCGGCTGGACCCCCTCGCCCCCGGCAGCCACGAGCTGAGCCTTCGGGGCGAGTCGGGCACCTTCTCCACCTCCGTGGACTACCGCCTCCAGGTCGCCCGGCCGACCCCCACCGATGCGGTCTGATCATCCATCAGTTGCGGCATGGGGAGCGAGGACGGCCGCCGACCGTGAGCCGAGGGGACCTGCCCAGCTGGCCCGGTGCACCCCGAATCCCGTGCGTCGCCGAAAAGTCACTGTCCCGGCCGCCTGGAAGTGGCCGGGAATTGCCATCTTGGGGCACGCCTGAACTGCGGCGACTCCTTCAGCAGGTCGTCGGTCATCCCATCGAGTGCGGTCGCGAGGGAGTCCAACTCTGTCTTCACACAGTGACGGTGGACTCCCTCCTCCCATACGCGCAGGCGATCCCTCGGAATCGATCAGCTAGGGGTGGCGCCGGGAGTCGCGGCCGTTCCGGGCCGGTGGCAGCTCGGCGAGCGCCCGGAGCACCAGCCCGCCGAGGCACCAGCCGGCCACCACGTCCAGCAGCCAGTGGTAGTCGCTCCACACCAGTCCGAGGCCGACGCCGGCCGCGAGCAGGGCGGCGGCCGCGTACAGGCGGCGCCGAGCGCGGGCGCCGGTGGTGCGGGCCAGCAGGAACGCGGCCACCCCGTAGGAGAGGGTCGCGGTCGCCGTGTGGCCGGACGGGTACCAGCCCCACTGGTCCGGCGCCAGGGGCATCCCGAACGGCCCCGGCCGGGCGAACGCGGCCTTCGCCGGGACGACCAGCAGTGGGATCAGCCCGGCCGTCAGCACCGCGATCAGCGCCGGCAGCCACGGGCGCGCCGCCCCGGCCCGGCGGGACCGCCAGGCCGCCAATGCCCCGGCGGCCAGCAGGACCGGGATCGCCGGGACGGAGCCGCCGAGGTCCGACAGGGCCTCGCCGAGATGGTTGAGCAGCGTGCTGTGGAGGTCGTGCCGGGTCTCCCGGACGCCGTGCCGGACCCAGCGGTCCAGTCCGAGCAGCGGTCCGTCGACGGCCACCTGCCAGGAGATCAGCACCAGCACGGTGGCCAGCGCCACCGGAAGGGCCGCCGACCCGGCCGGGCCCGCCAGGCGCTCCTGAACGCGAAGTGGCCGCCCCGGAGCAGGGGGGAGAGCTCCGGGGCGGCTCTGATGATCGCCGTTCCGCGCGCCCCGGGGGGTATGGGTCGGACGGTCGGTCGATCGGCCTTCGGTGTGCGCCGGCCCTTGCGGGTCGGCCTGGTTGTCCTCGCGGGCGACCTGCGGATCCGCCGGTGGGGGCGGTGCCGCGGACGGGTCCGCCAATGGCTGGGGCTCGCTGTCCATCTGTCATGACACTACGTCAACGGCCGCGGCGCACTGAGGAGCTTCAGCGATTCAGCACAGCATCTTCACCCCTGGTGGGCGGTGCGGCGGCCCGCCCCGCACACCAGGACGAAACCGCCCGGAGCGACCGAACGGCCCGTGCGGACGAGGTGTCCGCACGGGCCGTTCGATGCTGTCCGGAATCCCTCCGGCGGGTCGGTGCCACCCGGTCACGGGCGGCCCGGTGGGGGCGCCGCCGCTCAGACGGTGGCGAAGGCGTTCTCCAGGATGTCCAGGCCCTCGTTCAGCAGGTGCTCCGGCATGACCAGCGGCGGCAGGAAGCGCAGCACGTTGCCGTAGGTGCCGGCGGTCAGGACCACCAGGCCCTCGGCGTGGCACGCCTTGGCGATGGCCGCGGTGGCCTCCGCGTTCGGCTCCTTGCCACCCGGCTTCACCAGCTCCACGGCGATCATCGCGCCGCGGCCGCGGACCTCGCCGATCCGCACCGAGTCGTGGTGGGCGAACTTCTCCTGCAGGGCCCGCAGACGGCCGAGCATGATCTCGCCGATCCGCTGCGCCTTGCCGTTGAGGTCCTGCTCCTTCATGGTCTCGATGGCGCCCAGCGCGGCCGCGCAGGCCACCGGGTTGCCGCCGTAGGTGCCGCCCAGGCCGCCGGCGTGCGCGGCGTCCATGATCTCGGCGCGACCGGTCACCGCGGCCAGCGGCAGACCGCCGGCGATGCCCTTCGCGGTGGTGATCAGGTCCGGGACGATGCCCTCGTCGTCACAGGCGAACCACTGGCCGGTGCGGCAGAAGCCGGTCTGGATCTCGTCGGCCACGAAGACGATGCCGTTGGCCTTGGCGTACTCCACGATCGCCGGCATGAAGCCCTTGGCGGGCTCGATGAAGCCGCCCTCGCCCTGGACGGGCTCGATGATGATCGCGGCGACGTTCTCGGCGCCGATCTGCTTGTTGATGATGTCGATCGCCTGGGCGGCGGCCTCGGCGGCGCAGTTCTCCGCGCCGGTCAGCCAGCGGTACGGGTAGGCCACCGGCACCCGGTAGATCTCCGGCGCGAACGGACCGAAGCCCTGCTTGTACGGCATGTTCTTCGCCGTCAGGCCCATGGTGAGGTTGGTGCGGCCGTGGTACCCGTGGTCGAACACCACGACGGCGGTGCGCTTGGTGTAGGCGCGGGCGATCTTCACCGCGTTCTCGACCGCCTCGGCGCCCGAGTTGAACAGCGCGGTGCGCTTGTCGTGGTCGCCCGGGGTCAGCTCGTTCAGCTGCTCGGCCACGGCCACGTAGCCCTCGTACGGGGTCACCATGAAGCAGGTGTGGGTGAAGGCGGCCAGCTGCTCGGTCGCCTTGGCCACCACGGCCTCGGCGCTGTTGCCGACGTTGGTCACGGCGATGCCGGAGCCGAAGTCGATCAGCGAGTTGCCGTCCACGTCCTCCAGCACGCCCCCGTTGGCACGGGACACGTACACCGGCAGGGTGGTGCCGACGCCGGCCGCCACCGCACCCAGCTTGCGGGCCTGCAGCTCCTGCGACTTCGGACCGGGGATCGCGGTGACCAGGCGGCGCTCCTGCGGGAGCGGCGTTGCGGCGCTCATGGGTTTCTCCAGACTTCTCGGCTCGGTGCTTCGCAGGCTACGGCGGCCCTCCCCGGGCGGGCATGCGCCACTCGGTAGCACTGGGCCGTCCGACTTGTCCGGGGCGGCCAGCGCAGGGAGTGCGACTACCGGCAGCCCACGCTCCACTACATTGAGCGCGGGCGTGTCGCCGGTGCGGCGGCATGGGTATGGCGGGACCGACGGTGGTCGGGCCGGGCGGGCGAGGGAGCGGGGCCGTACATGGGACTGGACGGGGCACGGGGCCACGGCGAGCGGACCGCTGCCGCACCTGCGACACCCATGCCGCACCAACGTCCCGGCCGCCCCGCGGCACCCCCGCCCTTCGACCTCGCCGCCTGGGTCGCCGCCCCCCGCCCCGACGCCGCCCCGGGCGTCTACCGGCAGGGCTACGACCAGGTCGACCCCGACCGGGCGGACGACGCCAAGGTCCCGACCTGGCCCCTGCTGCTGAGAGCGGGGTTGAACGCGGTGGTGGGGTGGCTGGCCTATGTGTACGGGGTCGAACTCGCCAAGTACGCGACGACGCTGATTGGTGTGCTTCCGACCCAGTCCGCCTTCGTGGCCGTGTCGGTCATTCTGACTCTCAACGTGCTCGTGCTCGCTGTCGTGATCAAGGTGTTCGGCCGGATGGGCCGCTGGCCGGAGGTGTGGCGGCGGTACGTGGCGCCGTTGATGGCGCGCACGGTGACCACGGAGGAGCCCGCCGAGGAGGGCGTGGCGGCGCAGGCCGAGTGGGCGCGTGACCCGTGGGCGGCCCTGCGGCTCGGCGGGGCGGCCGCGGCGGCGGGACGGCTGGACGGCGAGCCCGTCGGGGACGTCGACTACGTGCGGATCCAGCGGGCCTGGGAGTCGGCCCAGGCCGACCCGGTGTTCGTGCCGGCCTTCGTCGAGCAGGTGGCCGCCCGGGGCGCGGCGGCGTTCGCCCACCCCTCCGAGGCGCGCGAGCTGGCCGGGCGGGAGGAGCAGCACGATCTGCTGCTGGGCCAGGTGCGGCTGGGCACGGCGCAGGACGTGCCGAAGAACCCGTTGACGCACCGGGCGGCCGGTTTCGCGCTGGACCCGTCGCTGCTGGGCACCTCGTTGCTGGCGGTCGGCCCGGCGGGCACCGGGAAGACCGCGCGGTTGGCCCGGCCGGTCGCCGAGGCGCTCTGCCTCCAGGCGCTGGCCGGTACGGCGTGCGCGGTGGTGATCGGCGCGGCCGACGCGGAGCTGGGGCCGGACGCCTGGTACGACGTGGTGATCGCGCCGGGGGACCGGGGCTCGGCGTACGGGCTGGACCTCTACGGGGCGGTGCAGGATCCGGACGAGGCGGCTGCCCGGCTGGCCGAGGCGCTGCTGCCGGACGAGCTGACGGCCCGGGCGGAGACCGCCCGGACGGCGCTGCAGCAGGTGGTCGGCCCGTTCCGCGCCGGGTTCGGCCGCTACCCGGCGGTGCGCGAGCTGCGGGCGCTGCTCGGCGGTGAGCCGGAGGCCCTGGAGGCGCTGGTGAAGGCGCTGCGCGCGGCGGGCCGACTGGCGGCGTACGAGCGGGACCTGGAGTACCGGGAGCGCCAGCGCGGCCGGGCGGACGACCCGGGGGCGCTGCTGGCGGACCGGCTGGCCCTGCTGGACCGGCCGGCCTTCGAGGGGGCGTTCGCGACCGACGGTACCGGCCGGCCGCCGTTCGCGATGCGGGTGCTGGACCACCCGTTGCGGGTGCGGGTGAAGCTGCCCGAGCGCAGCCACCCGGAGGCGGCGCGGATGCTGTCGCGGCTGCTGGTGGGCCAGTTCGTGCAGGCCGCGGCGGCCCGGGAGGACCGTTCGCTCTTCGCCGGCCTGGTGGTCGACGACGCGTCGACGGCGTTGGACGCGCACATCGTCCGGGGGCTGCAGCGGCTGCGCGCGGCCAACGCCGGCGCCGTGCTGTTGCTGCGGACCCTGGTCGATCTGCCCGAGGCGCTGCGGGCGCCGCTGTTCGGGGCGGTCGGCTGCCGGATGGTGTTCCCGGGGATCGCGCCGTGGGACGGCCGGATGTTCTCCGAGGCCTGGGGCACGCACCTGGTCCGGGAGACGGCGGTGACGCACGCGCCGGACACCTCGGGCGGGCTGGTCCGCCGGGCCGGGCGGCTGGGGCGCAAGGCGCTGTCGGGGACGACGGCGCAGACCGAGTCGGTGACCACCCGGGACGTGGAGCGGTTGCGCTGGTCGCCGTCGGACCTGGCGCACGCGTTGCCGGCGGGCCATGCGGTGATCTCGCTGACCGTGGTCTCGGGCGAGCAGGTGCCGCCGCTGCTGGTGGACCTGCGGGGCTGAAGCTCGCCTCCGAGGTGGATTCGGCAGTGCCGGTTGTCCGGAGCGTCCATAATGAGGGGAGAGACCCCCACCAGATTCCCCAGCCCTCTCCTCGCCCGGCCGCAACGGCGCGGTCAGGTCGTCCCCCGAAGGTGCCATGCCTCCCACACTCGCCTCCGTCGTCCGCAACACCTCGCTCCATCTGACGGTCCTCGCCGGTGCGGACCACCTGGAGCGGCCGGTCCGCTGGGTGCACACCAGTGAGCTGGACGACCCGACGCCCTTCCTCGAAGGTGGTGAGCTGCTGCTCACCACCGGGATCAAGCTGGGCCGCACCGCGGCCGGGTTGCAGGCGTACGTGCACCGGCTGGCCGACGCGGGCGTGGTGGGGCTCGGCCTCGGTGTCGGCCTGTCGCACACCGAGGTGCCGCAGCCCCTGGTGGACGCGGCCGCCCAGCGCGGGCTGCCGCTGCTGCGGGTGCCGGAGCCGACGCCGTTCATCGCGATCAGCAAGGTCGTGTCGGCGGCCCTGGCCGCCGAGCAGTACGAGGCGGTCACCACCAGCTTCGAGGCGCAGGAGGAGCTGACCCGGGCGGCGCTCGGCAAGGACGGCACCACGGCCGTGGTGCGCCGGCTGGCGGCGCGGCTGGGCGGCTGGGCGGCGCTGTACGACGGTTCGGGCGCGCTCTCGGTGGTGGCCCCGGACTGGGCGGCCCGCCGGGCCGGCCGGCTGGCGGCCGAGGTGGACCGGCTGCGCCGGCGCCCGGCGCCGTCGAGCGCCGCGCTGCAGGGGCGTTCGCCGGGGATAGACACCGCGGACGAGGACTACGTGGTGGTCCAGTCGCTGGGGGCGGACCGCCGGGCCCGGGGCTTCCTCGCGGTCGGCACCGAGGACAGGATCACCCCGACCGAGCGGTACGTGCTGAACGCGGCGGTGGCGCTGCTGACCCTCACCCTGGAGCGCTCGCGCGAGCTGCGCCAGGCGGAGGAGCGGATGGGCGCGGCGCTGCTGCGGATGGTGCTGGCGGGTGAGGTGGCGACCGCCCGGCAGGTGGCGGCCGGGCTCTTCGGCGGTCTGCCGGAGGGGACGGTCCGGGTCATGGTGGCCGGTGCCGGCCAGGGCGTGGACGCCACGGAGGCGCTCGGCGAGCTGGGCGACCGGGCCGAGCAGGCCGGCGCCCGGGTGGGGGAGAAGCTGCTGGTGGCGCGCGAGGAGGGCGGCACGCACGGGCCCCGGCTGATGGTGCTGGCACTGGACAACGGTGCCGTGCACCGGGCCTGCCTGGGGGCGGTGGAGGAGCACGAGGGCCTGTCGCTGGGGGTCTCGGCGCCGGCCGCGCTGGAGGAGGCGGGCACCGCGAACGCGCAGGCCGAGCGGGCGCTCGCGGTGGCGCTGCGCGGCGGTCGCCGCGCGGTGGACCACGAGGAGGTGGGCGCCGGCTCGCTGCTGCCGCTGCTGGGCGAGGACGCGGTGACGGCGTTCGCGGAGGGGCTGCTGCGCCCGCTGCGGGACCACGACCGGACCGCCCGCGGCGACCTGGTGGCGTCGCTGCGCGCCTGGCTCTCCAGACACGGCCAGTGGGACGCGGCCGCCGCCGACCTGGGCGTGCACCGGCACACGCTGCGCTACCGGATGCGGCGGGTCGAGGAGTTGCTGGGCCGCTCGCTGGACGACACCGACGTCCGGATGGAACTCTGGCTGGCCCTTCGCTCCGGCGAAGAGTAGGCGAGGAGCAGCGGAGCAGTAGCCGAGCAGCGGAGCAGTGGCGGAGCAGCCGACCGGTGGGTGACGTTCGCCCGCCCACCCGGGCGGCGGAGCACCGGAACCCGGCCCGTCCGCTGGACGGGATGGAGTGAGCGCGGAGGCGAACGCTACTACGTGGCCAACCCGGTCGGCGCGCCGCCGCCCCTACCCTCGGTTCTGGTTCCACGTCCGTGGGGCCGTGAGGACGACGAGGAGAGGGCCGGTACCACGGTGACCACCACGTACGATTTCTGGCTGGCCGGCCGCCGGGCGAGCGGCGACGCCGACTTCGAGGTGCACAACAGCTGGGACGGCCGCCTGGTCGGCAAGGTCAGCGTCCCCACCGAGGCCCAGGTCGAGGAGGCGCTGGACGCCGCCGTGGCCGCGCTGCCGGTGTTCGCCGCGACCCCCGCGCACGTCCGTGCCGCCGCGCTGGACCACGTGGCCAAGCGCCTGGCCGAGCGCACCGAGGAGATCGCCCAGCTGATCACCGCCGAGAACGGCAAGCCGATCAAGTGGGCGCGCGGCGAGGTCGGCCGTGCCGTCTCCGTCTTCCGCTGGGCCGCCGAGGAGTCCCGCCGGACCAACGGCGAGACCATGCGGCTGGACACCGACCCGGGCGGCGTGGGCCGTTTCGCGGTGGTGCGCCGGTTCCCGCGCGGCGTGGTGCTGGGCATCGCCCCGTTCAACTTCCCGCTGAACCTGGTCGCCCACAAGGTCGCCCCGGCGATCGCGGTCGGCGCCCCGATCATCCTCAAGCCGGCTCCGGCCACCCCGCTCTCCGCGATGGTGCTGGGCGAGATCCTGGCCGAGACGGACCTGCCGGCCGGCTCCTGGAGCGTCCTGCCGGTGCCGAACGACCGGATGCCCGCGCTGGTGCAGGACCCGCGTCTGCCGGTGATCTCCTTCACCGGTTCGGACAAGGTCGGCTACCAGATCATGGACTCGGTGCCGCGCAAGCACACCACCCTGGAGCTCGGCGGCAACGCCGCGGCCGTGGTGCTCGCCGACTGGTCCTCCGAGGCCGACCTCGACTGGGCCGCCACCCGGATCGCGATGTTCGCCAACTACCAGGGCGGCCAGTCCTGCATCTCGGTGCAGCGGGTGATCGCCGACGCGTCGGTGTACGACGCGCTGGTGGAGAAGGTGGTGGCCAAGGTCGAGGCGCAGGTCACCGGCGACCCCAACGACGACGCCACCGACGTCGGCCCGCTGGTCGACGAGAACGCCGCGAAGCGGGTGGAGTCCTGGGTGGACGATGCCGTGGCCAAGGGCGCCAAGGTGCTCACCGGCGGTACCCGTGAGGGCGCGACCTTCGCCCCGACCGTGCTCGCCGAGCTGCCCGCCGACGCGATCCTGGCCAAGGCCGAGGTGTTCGGCCCGGTGCTGTCGCTGCACCGGGTGGACGGCACCGACGAGGCCTTCGCCGCCGTCAACGACTCCGCCTTCGGCCTGCAGGTCGGTGTCTTCACCCGTGACCTGCAGACCGCCTTCCGCGCCCATCGGGAGCTGGAGGTCGGCGGTGTGATCATCGGCGACGCGCCGTCCTACCGCGCCGACCAGATGCCGTACGGCGGGGTCAAGGACTCCGGCGTCGGCCGCGAGGGCGTCAAGTACGCGATGGACGACTACACCGTGGAGAAGGTCCTGGTCCTCACCGGCCTCGACCTCTGATCCCGAACGATCCCGAAGGGCTCCCGGCACGCTGAGGGGCCCGAACGGCCCGAACGGCCCGAACGGCCCGAGGGGCCCGGTACCGCCGCAGCGCGGCGGTACCGGGCCCCTCGGCGTGTCCGGGGGAGGTTCAGACCCGGCCGGCCGCGGCCGCGACGGCCTCCGCCACGGAGGCGTTGCCGGCGACCAGCTCCAGCGTCTGCCCGGCGGTGCCCGCCTCGTGCAGCAGCTCGGCCAGCACCGCCGCCACGTCGGCGCGGTCCACCGCGCCGCGTTCGACCGAGGGAGCGAGCCGGACCAGGCCGGTGCCCGCGCCGTCGGTGAGCCGGCCGGGGCGCAGCACCGTCCAGTCGAGCGCGGTGCGGGCGCGCACGGCGTCGTCGGCGGCGCCCTTGGCCCGCAGGTAGGTCTCGAAGACCGGGTCGGCCGGGTAGTGCGCCTGGGCGTCGGCGCCCATCGAGGAGATGATCAGGTAGCGCCGGACCCCGGCGAGTTCGGCGGCGTCGGCGAGCAGGACGGCGCCGTCGCGGTCGACGGTGTTCTTGCGGTCGGCGCCGCTGCCGGGGCCGGCGCCGGCGGCGAAGACCACGGCGTCGGCGCCCGCCAGCAGCCGGGCGAGTTCGGGGGCGGTGGCGCTCTCCAGGTCGAGCAGCAGCGGCTCGGCTCCGGCGGCGGCCAGGTCCCCGGCCTGTTCGGGGCGGCGGATGAGGCCGGCGGGGCGGTCGCCGCGCTCGGCGAGCAGACGTTCGAGCTTGAGCGCGATCTGTCCGTGGCCTCCGGCGATGACGGTACGCATGGCTCCGACGGTAGCGGGGACGCGTCCCGGCGTCCTGTGGAACCCGGCCGGCAGGACACAATGGGCGCATGACTTCGCTCGCCCACCCGCAGCTGCGCTTCACCCCCGTGGTGAAGGACCCCTCCGCTCCCCGGGAGCTGGTGATCCTCGGCTCGACCGGTTCGATCGGCACCCAGGCCATCGACGTGGTGCGCCGCAATCCGGACCGGTTCCGCGTGGTCGCCCTGTCGGCGGCCGGCGGGCGGGTGGAGTTGCTGGCCGCGCAGGCCCTGGAGCTGGGCGTGCACACCGTGGCGGTCGCCGACCCGGCGGCCGAGCCCGCGCTGCGCGAGGCGCTGGCCGCGAAGGCGGCGGGGCGTCCGCTGCCCGCCGTGCTGGCGGGCCCGGACGCGGCCACCGAGCTGGCCGCGATGGAGTGCCACTCGGTGCTGAACGGCATCACCGGGTCGATCGGCCTGCGCCCGACGCTGGCGGCGCTGCGGGCGGGCCGGGTGCTGGTGCTGGCGAACAAGGAGTCGCTGATCGTCGGCGGTCCGCTGGTGAAGGCGGTGGCGAAGCCCGGGCAGATCGTGCCGGTGGACTCCGAGCACGCCGCGCTGTTCCAGGCGCTGGCCGGCGGCACCCGCGCCGAGGTGCGCAAGCTGGTGGTCACGGCGAGTGGCGGCCCGTTTCGCAGCCGGACCCGCGAGCAGCTGGCGGGGGTGACGCCGCAGGAGGCGCTGGCGCACCCGACCTGGGCGATGGGGCCGGTGGTGACGATCAATTCGGCCACCCTGGTCAACAAGGGCCTGGAGGTGATCGAGGCGCACCTGCTGTACGACGTGCCCTTCGACCGGATCGAGGTGGTGGTCCATCCGCAGTCGGTGGTCCACTCGATGGTGGAGTTCACGGACGGCTCCACGCTGGCGCAGGCCAGCCCGCCGGACATGCGGATGCCGATCGCGCTGGGGATGGGCTGGCCGGACCGGATCCCGGACGCGGCGCCCGCCTGCGACTGGACGAAGGCCGCCACCTGGGAGTTCTTCCCGCTCGACGACGAGGCCTTCCCGGCGGTCCGGCTGGCCCGCGAGGTGGGATCGCTCGGCGGGACGGCGCCGGCGGTGTTCAACGCGGCGAACGAGGAGTGCGTGGAGGCCTTCCTGAAGGGCCGCCTCGCCTTCACGGGAATCGTGGACACTGTTGCCAAGGTCGTGGCCGAGCACGGACAGTACGACAGCGGGCGGGCCGCGGCGGGAACTTCTCTGACCGTCGAGGACGTCCTGCACGCGGAGGACTGGGCCCGCGCCCGGGCCCGCGAGCTGGCGTCGGGCTGACGGCTCCGGCGGACGACCGGACGACGAGCGGAGAGCAATGACGGAGGGCCTGCGGTGGCAACGGTTTTGACGGTGGTCGGCATCCTGGTCTTCGCGATCGGGTTGCTGATCTCGATCGCCTGGCACGAGCTCGGCCACCTCTCCACGGCCAAGCTGTTCGGCATCAGGGTGCCGCAGTACATGGTCGGGTTCGGTCCGACGGTCTGGTCCCGGAAGAAGGGCGAGACCGAGTACGGCGTCAAGGCGATCCCGCTGGGCGGGTACATCCGGATGATCGGGATGTTTCCGCCCGGTGCGGACGGGCGGATCACCAAGCGCAGCAGTTCGCCCTGGCGGACCATGATCGAGGACGCCCGGGAGGCCTCGTACGAGGAGCTCCAGGAGGGTGACGACAGCCGGCTCTTCTACACCCGCAAGCCGTGGAAGCGCGTCATCGTCATGTTCGCCGGGCCGTTCATGAACCTGGTCCTGGCCTTCGGGCTCTTCCTGACCGTGATGATGGGCTTCGGCGTCTCGATGACGGTGCCGACCATCGGCACCGTCGCGCAATGCGTGGTCAAGGCCGGCCAGCCGACCGACAGCTGCCCGGCCGACGCGCCGAAGACCCCCGCCGCCCAGGCCGGGCTGCGGCCGGGCGACAAGGTGGTCTCCTTCGACGGCGACCGGATCGGCGACTACGACCAGCTCCAGGCGGACATCCGCCGTTCGGCCGGGAAGACCGTGCCGGTGGTGGTCGAGCGCGAGGGGCAGCAGCTCACCCTCACCCCGACCATCGCCGTCAACGACGTCCAGAAGTACGACGGCAACGGGATGCCGGTCAAGGGCGAGACGGTGCAGGCGGGCTTCCTCGGCTTCACCCCGACCAGCGGTGTCGTCCGGCTCGGCGTCGGGCAATCCCTCGACCGGATGTACGACATGGCCGAGAGCGGTGTGAAGTCGCTGGTGGCCCTGCCGGGCAAGGTCCCGGGGCTGTGGAACTCGGTGGTGGACGGCGCCCCGCGCGACGTCGACTCGCCGATCGGCATGGTCGGCGCCGCCCGGGTCAGCGGCGAGGTCTTCTCGCTCGACATCCCGGGCACCCAGCGGATCGCGTACTTCGTGAACCTGCTGGCCGGCATCAACCTGTCGCTCTTCCTGTTCAACATGCTGCCGCTGCTCCCGCTGGACGGCGGCCACATCGCCGGCGCCCTGTGGGAGTCGGTGCGCCGCCGATTCGCAAGCCTGTTCAAGCGGCCCGACCCCGGTCCGTTCGACGTCGCCCGGCTCATGCCGCTGGCCTACGTCGTGGCCAGCGTCTTCATCGGGTTCACCCTGCTCGTCCTGGTCGCCGACCTGGTCAACCCGGTCAAGATCAGCTAGTCGCCCGGTACGGCTGGTGTGCCCGGGGCCACCACCGTGCCGTACCGTTGGGGGCCGGGCGCGCGTTTCATCGGCGCGCCCGGCCCAGGCCGTCGAACGGCCGGACCGACCACACCTCAACCCCGGGGAACCCTGCGCACATGACCGCGATCTCGCTCGGTATTCCGTCCCTGCCGCTCAAGCCGCTCGCCAAGCGCCGAGTCTCCCGGCAGATCATGGTCGGCAACGTGCCGGTCGGCGGCGACGCCCCCGTCTCGGTGCAGTCGATGACCACCACGGTGACCTCCGACATCAACGCCACGCTGCAGCAGATCGCCGAGCTGACGGCCTCGGGCTGCCAGATCGTGCGGGTCGCCGTACCGTCCCAGGACGACGCCGACGCCCTGCCGATCATCGCGAAGAAGTCGGGCATCCCGGTCATCGCGGACATCCACTTCCAGCCGAAGTACGTGTTCGCCGCGATCGACGCCGGCTGCGCCGCGGTCCGCGTCAACCCGGGCAACATCAAGGCCTTCGACGACAAGGTCGGCGAGATCGCCAAGGCCGCCAAGGGCGCCGGCGTCCCGATCCGGATCGGCGTCAACGCCGGCTCGCTCGACAAGCGCCTGCTGGAGAAGTACGGCCGGGCCACCCCCGAGGCGCTGGTCGAGTCCGCGCTCTGGGAGTGCTCGCTCTTCGAGGAGCACGACTTCCGCGACATCAAGATCTCGGTCAAGCACAACGACCCGGTCGTGATGATCAACGCCTACCGCCAGCTCGCCGCGGCCTGCGACTACCCGCTGCACCTCGGGGTCACCGAGGCCGGTCCCGCCTTCCAGGGCACCATCAAGTCCGCGGTCGCCTTCGGCGCGCTGCTCGCCGAGGGCATCGGCGACACCATCCGGGTCTCGCTGTCGGCCCCGCCGGCCGAGGAGATCAAGGTCGGCAACCAGATCCTGGAGTCGCTCGGCCTGCGCCAGCGCGGTCTGGAGATCGTCTCCTGCCCGTCCTGCGGCCGCGCCCAGGTCGACGTCTACAAGCTCGCCGAGGAGGTCACCGCCGGCCTGGAGGGCATGGAGGTGCCGCTGCGCGTCGCGGTCATGGGCTGCGTCGTCAACGGTCCGGGCGAGGCCCGCGAGGCCGACCTCGGGGTCGCCTCCGGCAACGGCAAGGGCCAGATCTTCGTCAAGGGCGAGGTCATCAAGACCGTCCCCGAGTCCAAGATCGTGGAGACCCTGATCGAGGAGGCCCTCAAGCTGGCCGAGCAGATGCAGGCCGAGGGCGTCGAGTCCGGTGCGCCGACCGTGACCGCCGCGGAGTGACCGGCGGGCAGTAGTTTCCGGAAGCGGGGCCGTCCGTGCGCGGACGGCCCCGCGGCCGTAGCCGGGTGGGGCCACGGAGTAGGGTGCGGCCAGAGTCGTCTCAGTGAGGTGCTGTCTCGATGCTCGATCGAGGTGTGATGCTCCCCAGCTCGTTCCAGGCCGTCCGCGCCCTGGCGACCACGCGCGTCCTGGAGGCCTCCGACCTCGCGGACACCCTGGCGGTGCTCCGGCGCGATCCGGTCGCCAACGCCTTCGTCGCGACCAGGGTGGAGGCCGTCGGGCTGGACCCCTGGCGCCTCGGCGGCGAGATGTGGGGCTGGTACGACGAGCGCGGCGAGCTGGACGCGCTCTGCTACGCCGGCGCGAACCTGGTCCTCGTGGACGCCGGCCCGCAGGCCGTGCAGGCCTTCGCCGAACGGGCCCGCCGCCAGGGCCGCCGCTGCTCCTCGATCGTCGGCCCGGCCGAGGCCACCGCCGCCCTCTGGGCCCTGCTGGAACGCAGTTGGGGACCGGCCCGCGAGGTCCGCGCCCACCAGCCGCTGCTCGCCACGGCCGTGCCGTCCGCCGAGATCGCGCCCGACCCGCTGGTACGGCGGGTGCGGCGGAGCGAGATCGAGACGCTGATGCCGGCCTGCGTGGCGATGTTCACCGAGGAGGTCGGGGTCTCCCCGCTGGCCGGTGACGGCGGGCTGCTCTACCAGGCCCGGGTCGCCGAACTGATCTCCACCGGGCGTTCGTTCGCGCGCTTCACGGAGGACGGCCAGGTCGTCTTCAAGGCCGAGGTGGGGGCCGTCACCGAGGGCGCCTGCCAGATCCAGGGCGTCTGGGTCGACCCGGCCCACCGCGGCCGCGGCCTCTCCGAGACCGGCATGGCCGCCGTCCTGGACATCGCCCTGCGCGAGGTCGCCCCGGTGGTCTCGCTCTACGTGAACGACTACAACCTGCGGGCCCGCGCCGCCTACCGCCGGGTCGGCTTCCGCGAGGTCGGGGCGTTCATGAGCGTGCTGTTCTGAGCTCCTTGCCGCCTCCGCCCGCGTGGGGGGCCGGACGGGTAGTAACGTCCGGGGCATGGATCAGCTGACCGGGGTGACGATCGAGGCCATCGACCTTGCGGCATGGGCTCCGCAGGCGCTCGACGTCCAGGCGGTGGCGTTCGGGCTGACCCCCGAGGAGGTCCTGGTCCGGCTGCACATCGTCGGGCGGCACGCCCAGCAGCCCGGGGTGATCGCGCTGGGCGCGCTCAGCGGCGGCCGGCTGATCGGCTTCGGCTACGGCATGCCGAACCGCCGGGAGCACTGGTGGAGCACCGTGATCCAGCCCTATCTGGAGGCCGGCGGCCACGGCGCCTGGCTGGACGAGGTCTTCGCGATCACCGAACTGCACGTGCTGCCCGAGTTCCAGGGGCAGGGCATCGGCTCCACCCTGATCAGGACCCTCTGCGCGCGCTCCGGGCTGTCGCGCACCATCCTCTCCGCGATCGACGCCGAGACGCCCGCCCGCCGGCTCTACCGCTCGCTCGGCTACCGGGACCTCGCGCGGGCGGTGCACTTCCCCAACACCGAGCGCCTGTACGCGGTGATGGGCGCGGAGCTGCCGCTGCGGGGGACCGGACCGGCTCAGAGCGCGCCGGCGAACTCCAGGTAGAGCTCGGCGTCCTCCCGGCGGCCCGCGGCCAGGGCGCGCAGGCCGAGGTCGGCCGCCCGGAACAGCGTCCAGCCGCGCAGCCGGTCCCGGTCCACGTCCAGGGCGTCCGCGAGCTGGTGCAGCCGGCGGCGGACGGCGGCGGGGACGCCCGGGGAGCCGACCAGGGTGTCCGCCCGGTCCAGGGCCAGCCGGGCCAGGTCGTAGGCGCGTTCGCCGACCAGCGGCCGGGGGTCGATCGCCAGCCAGGGCGCGCGGTCGGCGGCGAGCACGTTGCCGTGGTGGAAGTCGCCGTGCAGCAGCACCTCCTCGTCGGCCGAGGCGCAGAGGCCCTCGGCGGCCGCCAGCGCCTCGGTGACCAGCGGGGCGGCCTCGGCGGCGCCCGGCAGCGCGCCGCGCCGGCGCAGTCCGGCGGCGGTGGTGGCCGTCCGGTCGGCGAGGGTGGCGAAGCCGTGGTCGCCGGGCGGCTCCACCCAGAGCCGGTGGAGCAGGCTGGTCGCCTCCAGCATCGCCTTCGGCTCGGCCAGCGAGCGCAGCGGGATGTCGCCGTGCAGCCGCTCCAGCAGCAGCGATCCCTCGGCGGGGTCGGCGGCCAGCAGCAGGACGGCGCCGCGGCCGGCCCACTGGGCGAGGGCGGCGTGCTCCCGGTCGGTCTCCGGGGTGACCAGCCCGGTCTTGAGGACGGCGGGGCTCAGGTCGTCGCGGTGCACGTAGGCGATCAGGCTCAGACTGCCGCCCGGGTCGGCCACCCGCTCCAGGGTGAGGTCCCAGCGTGCCAGCCCGGCGCCGACCCGGGCCGGCAGGCCCGTGAGCCAGTGCCGGCCCTCCTCGTCCGCGCCGACGCTGCGCGCCAGCCATGCGGGGACGGTGATCTGCCCTGGTGCTCCCGACATGCCGGCCTTCCGGTTGTGCTTCCCCCGTGGTGCTACCCGTCCATTGTCGGCCATGGCGGTGAAACCGCAGGTCAGCGATCCGGGGTGGCAGCGGTGGCGGCGCGTTCGCAGGTCAGGGCGGTGCCGGGGGTCAGGCGGCCGGGCCGGCGGGGTCGGGGCCGGCGGTGGCGGGGCCCGTCGTGGCGGGCGTGCCGGCGGGGTCGGGCAGGCCGGGGAACGCGGCCGGGGCGGCGCCCCAGCGGCGGGCGCGCAGCGCGCAGTCGCGGAGCGCGTCCGCGGCACTGCCGCGCTGTGGGGCGGCGACGGCGGCGACCAGGTCGGCGTAGACCGCGGTGAGCCGGCTTTCGAGGTGCGCGGCCAGCCGGCCGGCGCCGGCCGCGTCGGTGACGGCGAAGGGCAGCTGGTAGCCGGCCGCCGCCGCGCCCGGGGTGGCCCCGGCGCCGCCGAGCAGCCGTTGCCAGGCGTCCCGCCGGGCCTGGTGGGCGGCCAGGGCGGTCCGCGCGTCGGTGCGCTGCTGGTCCTCCGGGAGCCGGGCGCCGACCACGCCGTAGCCGTAGATCGCGGCGTGCTCGGCGGCCAGCGCGCCCTGGAGGGCGGTGAGCGCCTCCGGGGCGGGGCCCGCCGTGCCGCCGGAGGCGGCGGGGGAGGCGTCCGGGGTGGCCGGGGCGGTGCCGGACGGCGTGGCGGGCCCGCCGGGCGGGTCGGTGGGCCCGGGCAGCGGAGCGGCGGCCGGAGCGGGGTCGCCCAGGGCGACGGCGTGCAGCACCCCGGCCGCGGAGACCGAGGCGAGCAGCCGGGCCAGCCCGGGCGAGGCGGCGCCGAGGTCGGCGAGCCGGGTCTGCGCGGTCTGCCGCTCCAGCGCGGCGAGGGCCGCGACGGTCGTCACCGTCGGGGCCGGGGCGGTGGCGGGCGGCGATCCGGGGGATCCCGAGGGGGACCCGGACCCGCCGGCGGACGGCGACAGGGACGGCGACAGGGAGGCGGACGGCGACGGGGAGGCGGCGGGGCCCGGCAGCCCGGCGGCCAGGGCGGCCCGGTGCTGGAGCACCTCGGCCCGCAGCGGCTGGAGCTGCCCGGCCTGCCCGGCCCCGGGCCCGGCCAGCAGGGCGTCGTACCCGGCCAGCAGCGCGTCGGTGGCGTCGACGGCGCGCAGCCGGACCGGCTCGTCCGGGTCGGGCCGCCGGTGCTCGCCCCCGCCCCCGACGCCCTCGTCGGGGGAGGCGGTGCAGGCGGCGAGGGCGCCGCCGGTGGCGAGGAACAGTCCGAGGGCCAGCAGGGTCCGTCGGCTGGGCGGCTGCATCGGGGTCACTCCGGGGCGTGTGCGGGAGGACGGCCTGCGTGCCCTCGTTGGCGTGAATGATTACAGAATCCTCACGGGTCCGGCCCCGGATTCCCAGGCCCCGGACCACGCCCCACCGGTGTGACCTTGCTCGCAGTGGGTGGCGCCCGGGCGCCCGCACGTGGTCCGGAATCGGTGGTTGGCGACTTCACCGGATAGGATTTGGGCCGAGCTGCCGCGACCCGGCCTGCGCCCGTCCGGCGCCGGACGGCGCGGTGCGCCCTCTGACAACAGCAGACGCGGCCGAGGAGTCCACCCGGATGAGCACCACCCACATCGACCGGCTGCGTGCGTTGCTGGAGCCGTTGGCCGCCCAGGCGGGCCTGGACCTGGAGGACGTCAAGGTCACCCAGGCCGGCAGCCGCCGCCAGGTGCAGATCGACGTGGACGCCGACGGCGGCGTGGATCTGGACGCCATCGCGGAGTTCAGCCGGGTGGTCGGCGAGGCCCTGGACACCTCCGACGTGATGGGCACCGGCGCGTACGTGCTGGAGGTCGGCTCGCCGGGCGCGGAGCGCCCGCTGGTCGAGCCCCGCCACTGGCGCCGGGCCGAGGGCCGGCTGGCCGCGATCCACCTGGTCGACGGCGGGGAGATCGTCGCCCGGGTGCTGGAGGCGGACGAGGACGGCGCGCTGGTCGAGGTGCAGCCGGTGAAGGGCCGCGGCCGGCCCAAGGAGCGCCGCCTGGAGTACACCGAGGTGTCCCGGGCGCGCGTCCAGGTGGAGTTCAACCGCAAGGACGACGAGCTCCTCGACCAGGCCCAGGACTTCGTGGACGACGACTCGGCGGACGACGGCGCCGAGGAGGGGGACGACGGTGCGCAGTGACGACCTGCCCACCGACCGCACCATGACGAACGTGACGAAAGACGAGGAGGCGTAGCCGTGGACATCGACATGAGTGCCCTGCGCACGCTGGTCAACGAGAAGAACATCCCCTTCGACCTGCTGGTCGAGTCCATCGAGTCGGCCCTCCTCACCGCGTACCACCGCACCGAGGGCTCGCGCCGCCGCGCGCGGGTCGAGCTGGACCGCAAGTCCGGCCACGTGACGGTCTGGGCGACCGAGGACCCGGCCGAGCTGGACGAGGGCGTCGAGCCGAAGGAGTTCGACGACACCCCGAGCGGCTTCGGCCGGATCGCGTCCAGCATCGGCATCCAGGTGATGATGCAGCGCCTGCGCGACGCCGCCGACGACCAGACCTTCGGCGAGTACGCGGGCAAGGAGGGCGACATCGTCACCGGTGTCGTCCAGCAGGGCAACGACCCGAAGAACGTGCTGGTGGACATCGGCAAGCTGGAGGCCATCCTGCCGCCGCAGGAGCAGGTCCCGGGCGAGGACTACCGGCACGGCACCCGTCTCAAGTGCTACGTGGTGGCCGTGCGCCGCGGCGTGCGCGGCGCGTCGGTGACGCTCTCGCGCACCCACCCCAGCCTGGTGAAGAAGCTCTTCGCCCTGGAGGTGCCGGAGATCGCCGACGGCAGCGTCGAGATCGCCGCGATCGCCCGTGAGGCCGGTCACCGCACCAAGATCGCGGTGTGGTCGCGCCGGTCCGGGCTGAACGCCAAGGGCGCCTGCATCGGCCCGATGGGCAGCCGGGTGCGCGCGGTGATGGGCGAGCTGCACGGCGAGAAGATCGACATCGTCGACTGGTCCGAGGACCCGCGCGAGATGGTCGCCGCGGCGCTGTCCCCCGCACGGGTGACGAGCGTCGAGATCGTGGACCTCCAGCAGCGCTCCGCCCGGGTGATCGTGCCGGACTACCAGCTGTCGCTGGCGATCGGCAAGGAGGGCCAGAACGCCCGCCTGGCCGCCCGCCTGACCGGCTGGCGGATCGACATCCGCCCGGACACCGAGGGGCAGTCCGACGACGGCGGCCGGGAGTCCTCGGCCGAGTAGTCGCGCCCCGGGCACCACCGTTCCACCGCCCCCCGCCGTTCCACCCCGGATCGGCGGGGCGGCGCCATGTCCCTTCGGAGGGGTAGACTTGCCTTCGTCTGGCCGGACGCACGTCCGAGCACGCCCGGAACGCACCTGCGTGGGCTGCCGCAAGCGTGCGGCCAAGCACCAGCTGTTGCGTGTCACGGCGGTCGAGGGCGTTTGCGTCCCCGATCCGCGTGGCGCGCTGCCGGGCCGGGGCGCGCACCTGCACCCCGATCCGGCCTGCCTCGACCTCGCGGTCCGCCGTCGGGCGTTCCCCCGGGCCTTCCGGCTCCAGGGCACACTCGACACCGAGCGGCTCCGCGAGTACATCGGGGAGCGGGCAGGCGACACCCCGGCGCCCTGAGCTTCCTCAGGCCTCTGGCGGGCACCTCCCCGTTACGGCCGCCGCTCCACGCGGCGGAGAACCACCGCACCAAGCACAGTGCGCGGGCAGCCGCACGCCGTGCCACCAGTCAGGTACCTCGCGATGTGGAAGTAGGTCGAGATTGCGATGAGCACTCGATGAGTACGCGATGAGTACGCGATGGGTACGCCCATGAAGTAGCGACGGTCCGGCGGACGAGACACCCCGGACTCATAGATCAGGAGTGAAGTGGCTAAGGTCCGGGTTTACGAACTCGCCAAGGAACTTGGTTTGGAGAGCAAGGCCGTGATGGCCAAGCTGACCGAGCTGGGTGAGTTCGTCCGTTCGGCGTCCTCGACCATCGAGGCGCCGGTCGTACGCAAGTTGACTGACGCGCTGGGAGTCGCCCCCACCGGTGGCGCTGCCAAGCCTGGCCCGCGGAAGCCCGCGGCGCCCCAGCCCGCCGGCGGTTCCGCCGCCGGTGCGGCCGCACCCAGGCCGGGTGCCCCGACCCCGGGTCCGCGCCCTGCCGCGACCCCGGGACCCCGTCCCACCCCCGCTGCCGCGGCGCCCGCCGCCCCGGCCGCACCCGCCCAGGCCGCCCCGGCCGCTCCGCGCCCGGCCGGCGCGCCGACCCCGGGCCCGCGCCCGGCGGCTCGCCCCGCCGCCGCGCCCGCGGCCCCGGCTGCTCCGGCGGCCGAGTTCTCCTCCCCGGCCCCGGCCGAGGAGACCCAGGCGCAGCGCCCGGCCGCGCAGGCCCAGCGCCCGGCCGGCCCCGCCGCCGGCAGTGGTGCCCGTCCGGGCCCGCGCCCGGCCGGCCCGCGCCCGGGCAACAACCCGTTCACCTCGGGCAGCGCGACCGGAATGGCCCGCCCCGGCGACCGCCGTCCGGCCGCGCCCGGTGCCCGTCCGGCCGCCGGTGCCCCTGGCGCCGGTGACCGTCCGCGTCCCGGTGGCGACCGTCCGCGTCCCGCCGGCGCCCCCGGTGCCGGTGACCGTCCGCGTCCCGGTGGCGACCGTCCGCGTCCCGCCGGCGCTCCCGGTGCCGGTGACCGTCCGCGTCCCGGTGGCGACCGTCCGCGTCCCGCCGGTGCCCCCGGCGCCGGTGGCGCGCCGCGCCCCGGTGGCGCCCCGCGTCCCGACGGCATGCCCCGTCCGGCCGGTCCGCGTCCCGGTGGCCCGAGCCCGTCCGGCATGCCGCGTCCGAACCCCGGCATGATGCCGCAGCGTCCGGCCCCGGGCCCGCGTCCGGGCCCCGGCGGCCGTGGCCCCGGTGGCCCCGGCGGCCGTCCCGGTGGTCCGGGTGGCGCCGGTGGCGCCCGTCCGGGCTTCGCCGGTCGTCCGGCCGGTCCGGGCTCGCGCCCGACCGGTGGCTTCGGCGGCCCCCGTCCCGGTGGCGGTGCCCCCGGTGGCGGCGGCGGCTTCGGTCCGCGTCCCGGTGGCTTCGGCGGCCGTCCCGGCGGCCCGGGTGCCCGTGGTGGCACGCAGGGTGCCTTCGGCCGTGGCCCCGGTGGCCGTCCGGCCCGTGGTCGCAAGTCGAAGCGGGCGAAGCGCCAGGAGTACGAGGCCATGCAGGCCCCGTCCGTCGGCGGTGTGATGCTGCCCCGCGGCAACGGCCAGACCGTTCGCCTGTCCAGCGGCGCCTCGCTGATGGACTTCGCGGAGAAGATCAACGCCAACCCGGCCGCGCTCGTCTCCGTGATGTTCAACCTCGGTGAGATGGTCACCGCGACCCAGTCGGTCTCCGACGCGACCCTCGAGCTGCTGGCCGGCGAGATGGGTTTCATCCTGGAGATCGTCAGCCGCGACGACGAGGACCGCGAGCTGCTGGAGTCGTTCGACATCGACTTCGGTGCCAACGAGGGCGACGAGGACCAGCTGGCCCCGCGCCCGCCGGTCGTCACCGTCATGGGCCACGTCGACCACGGTAAGACCCGACTGCTGGACGCCATCCGCAAGTCGAACGTGGTGGCCGGCGAGGCGGGTGGCATCACCCAGCACATCGGTGCCTACCAGGTGGCCACGATCGTGAACGGCGAAGAGCGCCCGATCACCTTCCTGGACACCCCGGGTCACGAGGCGTTCTCCGCCATGCGTGCCCGTGGTGCCAAGTCCACCGACATCGCGATCCTGGTGGTCGCGGCCAACGACGGTGTCATGCCGCAGACGGTCGAGGCGCTGAACCACGCCAAGGCCGCGGGTGTGCCGATCGTGGTCGCGGTCAACAAGATCGACGTCGAGGGCGCCGACCCGACCAAGGTCCGCGGTCAGCTGACCGAGTTCGGTCTGGTGGCCGAGGAGTACGGCGGCGACACCATGTTCGTCGACATCTCCGCGCGCCAGGGCCTCAACATCGACCAGCTGCTGGAGGCCGTGGTCCTGACCGCGGACGCCTCGCTGGACCTGCGGGCCAACCCCGAGCAAGACGCGCAGGGTATCGCCATCGAGGCCCACCTCGACAAGGGCCGCGGCGCCATGGCGACCGTGCTCGTGCAGCGCGGTACCCTCCGCGTCGGCGACTCGATCGTGGTCGGCGACGCCTACGGCCGCGTCCGCGCGATGCTGGACGAGAACGGCAACAGCCTCGCCGAGGCCGGCCCGTCCCGCCCGGTGCTGCTCCTCGGTCTGACCTCGGTGCCCCGCGCCGGCGACAGCTTCATCGTCGTCGACGAGGACCGCACCGCGCGCCAGATCGCCGAGAAGCGCTCGGCCCGCGACCGCAACGCCGCGTTCGCGCAGCGCCGGGTCCGGGTGTCCCTGGAGGACCTCGACAAGGCCATCGCCGCGGGCGAGATCGAGCAGCTCAACCTCATCATCAAGGGTGACGTCTCCGGTTCGGTCGAGGCCCTCGAGGACGCCCTCGTCAAGCTGGACGTGGGCGAGGAGGTCGAGCTCCGCATCCTGCACCGCGGTGTGGGTGCGATCACCGAGTCCGACGTCAACCTGGCGATGGGTTCGGACGCCATCATCATCGGCTTCAACGTGCGCGCCGAAGGCCGTGCGCGCGCCGCGGCCGACAAGGAAGGCGTGGACGTCCGGTACTACTCGGTCATCTACCAGGCGATCGAGGAGATCGAGAACGCCCTCAAGGGCATGCTCAAGCCCGAGTACGAGGAGGTGCGCCTCGGCTCCGCGGAGATCCGCGAGGTGTTCCGTTCCTCCAAGTTCGGCAACATCGCGGGTGTCATCGTCCGCGAGGGCCTGCTGCGCCGCAACGCCAAGGCCCGCCTCATCCGCGACGGCAAGGTCGTGGCGGAGAGCCTCACCATCGAGGGTCTGCGTCGCTTCAAGGACGACGCGACCGAGGTCCGCGAGGGCTTCGAGGCCGGTGTGACCCTGGGGTCGTTCAACGACATCAAGGTCGAGGACATCGTCGAGACCTACGAGATGCGCGAGAAGCCGCGCGCGTAAGCGGGTGGTGTCCGGGGCCGGTCGACGGGTGGTATTCCCGTCGACCGGCCCCGGTCTCGCTGTGTAGGGTCCTGGGGTAGTCAGCGATGACGAGAAGCAGCCCGGTCCAGGGCTGCCCCCGAGGCCTCCAGGTCGGCGAGACCTGTCATACATGTTCGTGGGAACACTCACCTTCGACCTGCTGCTGGGCGACGTACATTCGCTCAAGGAGAAGCGTTCGATCGTGCGGCCCATCGTGGCCGAACTGCAGCGCAAGTACAGCGTGTGCGCTGCCGAGACCGGGAACCAGGATCTGCACCGCAGGGCCGAGATCGGCCTGGCGGTGGTGTCCGGCGAAGCCGGGTACGTCACCGAGATCCTGGACAGCTGTGAGCGGTTGGTCGCCGGCCGCCCCGAGGTAGAACTGCTCTCCGCCAGGAGGCGCTACCACAACGACGACGACGAATGAGGTCTGCGGAACGGACCGGCGCGAGTCGCCGTTCTCACACAGATCAGGACCGAGAGCGCCCACAAGGCTGGGCGCGGGCCGGTACTTTGGGGCGTGGGCCCCGACGGGCAGGCAGTACGCCCGAGTTACCCGGCCCATTGCACGAGGAGGCAACGTGACCGACACCGCTAGGGCGCGCAAGCTCGCAGACCGCATCCAGGTGGTCGTGGCCGAGACCCTGCAACGCCGGATCAAGGACCCGCGACTGGGCTATGTGACCATCACCGACACCCGGGTCACCGGCGATCTGCGCGAGGCCACCGTCTTCTACACCGTCTTCGGTGACGAAGCCGAGCGCGAGGCCTCGGCCGCCGCGCTGGAGAGCGCCAAGGGAGTGATCCGCTCCGAGGTCGGCAAGATCGGGGTGCGTTTCACCCCGACGCTGACCTTCGTCGCGGACGCGCTGCCAGAGAACGCCCGGAACATCGACGACCTGCTCGACCGGGCCCGGGCCATCGACGCCGCGGTGCGCACCACCGCGGCGGGCGCGAAGTACGCCGGTGACGCGGACCCCTACAAGGTCCCGGCGTCCGAGCGTGACGACGAGGACGAGTAGTCATGGCAGGTGAGCCGGCGTCGACCGGTTCGACGGCCGGAGCAGTCGCGGGGGCGTCCTCCACCACCACGGTGGAGGGTGCCCTCGCGGTGCTTCCGGGGCCGCGCGCCGAGGCGCCCGGCTTCGAGCTGGTCTGGCAGCAGGTGGTCGCGGAGATCGGGCGCGCCCGGTCGATCGACCTCATCTGCCACATCTGCCCGGACGGCGACGCGCTCGGCTCGGCCCTGGCGGCCGCGCTGGCCCTGCGCGGGCTGGGCCACGAGGTCCGGGTCTCCTTCGGGGACGACCCGCAGATCGTGCCCGAGTCGCTGGCGTTCCTGCCCGGCCAGGAGCTGATCGTGCCGGCCTCCGAGGTGCCCGCCGTCCCGGAGCTGGTGCTCTGCTTCGACGTGGCCGCCGAGAGCCGGCTGGGCCTGCTGCACGAGAAGGCCTTCGCCGCGCCGGTGCTGGTGGTCATCGACCACCACGCCTCCAACCCCGGCTTCGGCACCCACCAGCTGATCGACCCGAGCGCGCCGGCCACCGCCGTCCTGGTGGACGAGCTGCTGCGCCGGCTCGGCGTCGAGCTGGACCAGGCCCTGGCCACCTGCCTCTACACCGGTGTCGCCACCGACACCGGCTCGTTCAAGTACCGGGCCACCACGCCCGCCACCCACGAACTCGCCGGGCGGCTGCTGGCCACCGGCATCCGGCACGACCTGATCTCCCGGCAGCTGTGGGACACCTCGTCCTTCGGCTACCTCAAGGTGCTCGCGGCCGCGCTCGACCGGGCCGTCTACGAGCCGGACGCGGCCGGCGGCCTGGGCCTGGTGTGGACCTGGGTGCCCTACCAGGACCTGGCGCTGTTCAGCGTCACCGTCGAGGAGATCGAGGGCCTGATCGACATCCTGCGCCGCCCGGCCGAGGCCGAGGTCGCGCTGGTGCTCAAGCAGGACCCGGACGGCACGCTGCGGGGCTCCTCGCGCTCCAAGGGCGCGGTGGACGTCGCGGCGGCCTGCGCCGGGCTCGGCGGCGGCGGGCACACCTTCGCGGCCGGATTCTCCACCCGCGAGCCCGTGGCCGACGCGGTGGAGCGGTTCCGGGGCGCGCTGCGGCCCGTCAGCTGACCACTTCCAGAGAAGCCTCCAGAGAAAAGAACAGATGAAGCGCAAGGGAACCGGCCCGGACGGCCTGGTCATCGTCGACAAGCCGGAGGGCATCACCTCGCACGGGGTGGTCGCCAAACTGCGGTGGCTGGCCGGGACGCGGAAGGTCGGCCACGCCGGCACGCTGGACCCGATGGCCACCGGCGTGCTGGTCATCGGCATCGAGCGGGCCACCCGGCTGCTCGGCCACCTGATGCTCACCGCCAAGACCTACGAGGCGACCGTCCGGCTCGGCCAGACCACCGTCACCGACGACCGGGAGGGCGAGGTCACCGCGTCCGTGCCGGCCGACGGCGTGCGGCGGGAGGACATCGACGCCGGGATCGCCGCCCTCACCGGCGAGATCATGCAGGTGCCGTCCAAGGTCAGCGCGATCAAGATCGACGGCAAGCGCTCCTACGCGCGGGTGCGCGAGGGCGAGGACTTCGAGCTCGCGGCCCGGCCGACCACCATCCACTCCTTCACCGTCCACGAGCAGCGGGCCGCGGTCGCCGAGGACGGCACCCCGGTGATCGACCTCGACGTGACGGTGGAGTGCGCCTCCGGCACCTACATCCGGGCGCTGGCCCGCGACCTCGGCGCCGGCCTCGGCGTCGGCGGCCACCTCACCGCGCTGCGGCGCACCCGGGTGGGCCCCTACGGCGTGGAGTCGGCCCGGACCCTGGAGCAGCTGGAGGAGGCGGTGACCGGTGACGCCGGCGCTCCGCTGGAGGTGCTGCCGATCGGCGACGCCGCCGCGGCCGCCTTCCCGCGCTGGGACCTCGACGCCGAGCAGGCCAAGGTGCTGTCGCACGGCGCCCGGCTGAAGGCGCCCGGGATGGGCGTGGCCGGTCCGATCGCGGTCTACGGGCCGGACGGGCGGTTCCTCGCGCTGGTGGAGGAGCACGGCGGTCAGGCGAAGCCGGTGGCCGTCTTCGTCGGCTGACGCCGGGAGCTCCGGGCCGCGTGCCGGTCGAGCCCCCCGCCGCCCCCGTCCGGGGCGGCGGGGGGCTCTCGGCGTTCCGCGCGGGCACCTGGCGGAGCGGGGCCGGTGAGGCTCACCCGCACGGGGGAGCGCGCGAAGTGAACCCCGGTGGTGAGCGGCGCGGGTGCGGTCGGGCCCGCCCGGCACCGGGCAGGCTCCCGGGCGGCGAGCAGGTCGCCGCGACGCGTCCGCCTCCCGGGCCGCTCGGCCCTGCCGGGAGGGCTGCACGCATGCCGGGAGCACTGGACGGCGACGGGGTGGCGGACGATCCGGGGCGCTACCTGCTGCGGATCCGCGACCTCGACGGACGACTGCGCGGGCTGGGGTTCGTCGCGGACCCGCAGGGGACCGTCCTCACCGCGCACGAGAGCGTCGCGGACCTCGACCGGATCGTCCTGCACACCCCGGGCGGCCAGACCAGGGTGCTGGGCCCGGACAGCGTCCTGCCGCTGCCCGGGCACGGCCTGGCCCTGCTGCGGACCGACGGCGTCGGCGGGCTGCCGGTGCCCCCGCTGCCGATCGCGGCGCCGGGCGCGGTGGCCGCCGGGCGGGAGGTGCTGCTGCCCGCGTTCACCGGCGAGGGCGAGCGGACGGTCGCCCTGCGCTGCGGCGTGCTGGGCGTCACCGGCGCGGTCTACGCCCGGCCCGACCGCTTCCACCTGCTGGGCGGGGTGCTGCTGCTGGACGTGCCGGTCGTCACGGGCACCGGGCCGGTGCCCGCCGGGGCGCCGGTGCTGGACGCCCGCAGCGGTGCCGTGATCGGCGTCGCCGCTCCGGCGCTGCGGGCCCCGGAGCAGGGCGGCGCGCTGACCGCCGCCCCGGCGAACGGCAGCGGGTCGGGCGAGGGCGCGCCGGCGCTGGCCGAGGCGCTGGCGCGCAACGCCGCCGGTGTCCCCGCGTACGGATCGGCGCTGAACCTGGCGGGGGTGCTGCGGCTGGCCGCCGCCCAGGTGGCGGCCGCCGGGGCCGGTCCCGGCCGGGTGGCCGCCCTGGCCGCCGACCGGGTCGACCGCCCGGACGGCCTGGCCGGGGACGATCCGCGGGCGACGGTCACCGCGCTGGTCGGCGCCCCCGGCTCCGGCCGGACCACCGAGCTCGCGGCCCTCGCCGTCCGCCGCGGCGGCGAGGACCGGGCGCTTCCCACGCTCTGGCTGCGCGGCGCCGACCTGCGCGCCGAGGACGCCTCGCTCGCCGCGGCGGTGCGGCGGGCGCTGGCCTCGGCGGCGGCCGACCTCGGCACCCGGCCGCCGCCCGGGCCGGACGCCGTGGCCGCCCTCTGCGCGGCCGCGCGGCGGCCGCTGCTGATCGTGCTGGACGGCCCCGAGGAGGCGCCCGTCCCGCTCGACCGGGCCTGGCTGCGGGCGGCCGGGGAGTGGCTGACGGCGGTCGGGGCCCGGCTGCTCACCGCCTGCGGGGACGAGGCCTGGGAGCTGCTGGCGGGCCTCGACGACGACCGCGCGGCGGCCGGGCCCGGCACGGCGCCGGCGGGGTGTCCGCGGCACGGCGGGGACGGCCCGCCGTGGGACCGGGAGCCGTGGGCCGGTGACGAGTTACCGGCGGGCGGCACCACGGCCGGGCCGGCCGGGGCCGGTTGCCGCTGCGCGGGGGCGGCCGGGAGCTTCGCCGTCCACCGGCTCGGCCCGCTCCCGGCCGAGGCCGCCGACCGGGTGCGCCGCCGCTACGGGCTGCCGCCGGACTGGACGTCGGCCGCGGACGCCCGCCACCCGCTCGCCGTCCGGCTGGCCGGGGAGCTGTGGGCGCAGGGGCTGCGCGGGGAGCCGGTGGGCCGCGGCGAGCTGTTCGCGGCCCACCTGGACCTCTGCTGCCTGCGGGTGGCCCAGCGGATCGCCGCCGACGGGCGACCCCGGCGCCCGGGCGCCCACCGGCGGGGTGCCGAGCGGCCGGCGGGTCCGTCGCCCGGCCGGGTGCGCAGGCTGGCCGCCGCGGTGGCCGGGCGGGTGCACGAGGCGGCCCGGCGGATGCTCGGCGCGGAGCAGGGCGGGCTCGGCCGGGCCGCCTTCGAGGAGCTCTTCCCACCCGGCAACTGGGCGGCCGCAGTGCTGGCGGAGGGCCTGTTCGTGCCCGCGGGGCCGGGCTTCCGGCTCGCCCACGGCGAGTTCTCCGACTGGCTCCAGGGCCTGCACCTGGACCTGGACGCGGCGCTGCGGCTGCTCCTCGGCGAGGCCGAGGACACCCCGCCGCCGGGGGAGGCCCGTACGGTGCCCCGGCACCGCGTCGCCCCGGTGGCGTCCGCGCTCGGGCGGCTGGCCGAGACCTGGGGCGCCACCGCCCTGGACCCGTGGCTGCACCGGCTCTGGCGGGCGCTGGACCTGCGCCCACCGGGCAGCGAACCCGGCTGGTGGGCCGGCCGGTTGCTCGCCGCCGGGCTGGCCGCCAGCCCCGATCTGGACGAACACCGGGCGCTGCTCGCCCAGTTGGCCGGCCGGATCGCCGAGGTGGCACCGGCGGCCGGCGGGTTCGAGCGGCTCCCGGCGGCCGGTCTGGGCCGCTTCGGTCCGCGCTTCTGGACCGGTCTGGGCCTGCCGGTCGAGAGCGAACTGGCACTCCTGCGCCGACTGGTCACCGCCGACGGACCGGCGCGGCCGTTCCTCGCCGCCACGGCCGAGCGGCTGCGCGCCGACCCGGCCCTGGTGATGCCGCTGCTCTGCGCCTGGTTCGACGACCCGCGCGGGCTGCCCGGCCGCCCCGGCACCACCGTCGCCGACCTCGCCCACGACCTGCTGTACCACCACCGCGCGCTGGCCCTGGACGACCTGACGGAGGCGCTGGCCGACGCGGCGCACCCCCGGGCGGACGCGCTGCTCACCGTGCTCGCCGGGGAGGAGCCGTCGGCGCTCTGCCGCGCCGTGGACCGCTGGAGCCACGACCGGCGGCCCGAGCGGCACGTCGCCGCCGCCGTGCACGCGCTGCGGGCCGCGCCGTACGCGCGCGGGGCCGGACCGGAGTTGCTGCGGTTCGCCGCGCTGGCCCTGCTCGCCCGCGAGGAGGAGCCGTGCCTGCACGGCGCCGCGCTGGCGCTGCTGGTGCGCGACCCCCGGGCCCGGGCCCGGCACCTCCCGGCCGCGCTGGCGGCGTACCGGCACGGCGAGGACCGCTTCCTGACCGCCCGGGCGCTGGCCCCGGCGCTGGAGAGCGATCCCGAGCCCGTCCTGGCCGCGTTCGCGCAGCGGCTGGCGGCCCCCGGCGCGGCCGTCGCCGAGACGCTTCGGGTGCTGGCCGACGCCCGGACGCCGCAGGCCACCCGGCGCGGCGCCGAACTGGCGGCCCGGCTGCTGCGGGAGCGCCCGGCGCTGGCGGGCGCGGTCGCCGTCGACTACCTGGGCCGCCGGCTGACGCGTGGCGCCGCCGGGGGACCGGCCGCCCGGCTGGAGCTGCGGGTGCTGCTCGGCAGCGCCCTGGCGGCCGGTCCGGTGGCGGTGCGGCGGCCGTTCGCCCAGGTGCTGGCGGTCCCGGTGGCCGACGCCGAGGCCGACGCCCTGCGCTGCGAACTCCTGGACACCCTGCTGGCCACCGAGGGCGACCAGGAGGTGCTCGCCGCCGTCGTGGAGCGGCTGGCCGAGCACTGCGCGGCCGAGCGCCCGGCCCGGGCCCGGACGGTGCTGGCCCGCGCCGCGGCCGGGCTCACGGACGCGGACGAGCTGCTGGCCCGCTGCGCGGGCCGTTCGGCGGCGTTCGCGCTGCTGCTGGCCCGGTGGCCCGAGGGCGAGACCCCGGCCCGGCCCGCCGGCCCCCGGTCGGCCCGGTTGCGGGAGCCGGCGGCGGCCGGGCGCGACCCGCGGGAGGCCGCCGAGGCCGGGCGGGAGGCGGACCGGGCGACCCCCCGGGAGCCGGTTCCCACCCCGGTGTCCGGGACCGGACAGCCGGTGGTGCGCCCAACCCGCCTTCCGGTGCCGAAGCAGGGGCGGGCGCATGGCACGCTATAGGGGTTCGGGTTTGAGCGTTTGAGCGTACAGAAGGTACGCGCCGTAGGGAACAAGGAGCGGTCAGGGTGCAGCGCTGGCGTGGCCTGGAGGAGATCCCCGGGGACTGGGGACGCAGCGTCGTCACCATCGGGTCGTTCGACGGTGTGCACCGCGGGCACCAGCTGATCATCAACCGGGCGGTCGAGCGCGCCCGTGAGCTCGGCGTCCGCTCGGTCGTGGTCACCTTCGACCCGCACCCGAGCGAGGTGGTCCGCCCGGGCAGCCACCCGCCGCTGCTCGCCCCGCAGCCGCGCCGCGCGGAGCTGATCGAGGCGCTCGGGGTGGACGCCGTCCTGGTGCTGCCGTTCACCTCCGAGTTCTCCCAGGAGTCCCCGGAGACCTTCGTCCGGCAGGTGCTGGTGGACGCGCTGGGCGCGCGGCTGGTCATCGAGGGGCCGAACTTCCGCTTCGGGCACCGCGCGGCGGGCGACGTCGCGCTGCTGGCCGAGCTGGGCCGGGCCGCCGACTTCGACGTCGAGGTGGTCGACCTCCAGGTGCGCGGGGCGGCCGGGGACGGCGAGCCGTTCTCCTCCACCCTCATCCGGCGGCTGGTCGCGGCCGGTGACATGGCCGGCGCGGGCGAGGTGCTGGGCCGCCCGCACCGGGTCGAGGGCGTGGTGGTGCGCGGCGCCCAGCGCGGCCGCGAGCTGGGCTTCCCGACGGCCAACGTGGACACGGTGCCGCACAGCGCGATCCCGGCCGACGGCGTCTACGCGGGCTGGCTGACGGCGGACGGCGAGCTGATGCCGGCCGCGATCTCGGTCGGCACCAACCCGACCTTCGACGGCACGGCCCGCACCGTGGAGGCGTACGCCATCGACCGGGTCGGCCTGGACCTGTACGGGCTGCACGTCGCGGTCGACTTCCTCGCCTACCTGCGCGGGATGGAGAAGTTCGACTCGATCGACGCGCTGCTGGACCGGATGGCCGACGACGTGAAGCAGGCCCGCGAGCTCACCGACGGGGGCTGACCGGACCGGTCGCGGATGCCGAAAGGGCCCGCCGGGCCGTCCACGGATCCCCTGGATCCACGGACGGCCCGGCGGGCCCTTTCGGTTCGCTACGGCTACGGCTGCTGCGGGTAGCCGTACCCGGCGGGGGGCGGCGGCTGCGCGCCCGGCTGGGGCTGCGGGTAGCCGTACCCGCCGGCCGGCGGCTGGGGCTGCTGCTGCCAGTCCTGCGGGGGCTGCTGGGCCCCCGGCTGGGCCTGCGGGTACCCGTAGCCGGGCGGGGGCGGCGGGGCCTGCCCCGGCTGCGGGGCCCACGGCGCGCCGGGCGCGGGCCCGCCGGCCGGGTAGCCGCCCTGGCCGGGCTGCTGGTACGGCTGCTGCTGGGCCTGCTGCGGGTAGGGCTGCTGCGGGTCCGCGTACGGCTGCGGCTGGCCCGGGTAGGGGGCGGTGGGCTGCGGGGGCTGGTGGGCCTGCTGCTGCCAGCCGGACTGCTGGGCGGCGGCCTGCTGGGCGCGGACGATGTCCTCGCCGACCAGGGTGGCGAGTTCGAAGTACGCCTCGCGGACCTTGGGCCGCATCATGTCGAGGTTGACCTCGGCGCCCGCCGCCAGGCTCTCGTCGAACGGCACCACGATGACGCCGCGGCAGCGGGTCTGGAAGTGCGCGACGATGTCCTCGACCTTGATCATCTTGCTGGTCTCGCGGACCCCGGAGACCACCGTGATGCTGCGCTGCACCAGGTCGGCGTAGCCGTGCGCGGAGAGCCAGTCCAGCGTGGTCGACGCGGAGGAGGCGCCGTCCACGCTCGGCGTGGAGACGATGATCAGCTGGTCGGCGAGGTCCAGCACCCCGCGCATCGCGCTGTACAGCAGGCCGGTGCCGGAGTCGGTCAGGATGATCGGGTACTGGCGGCCCAGCACGTCGATGACCTGGCGGTAGTCCGAGTCGTTGAAGGTGGTCGAGACGGCCGGGTCGACGTCGTTCGCCAGGATCTCCAGGCCCGAGTGCAGGTCCTGGGAGGTGAACTGACGGATGTCCATGTAGCTGCGCAGGTGCGGGATGGCCGTCACCAGGTCGCGGATGGTCGCGCCGGTCTGGCGCTTGACCCGGCGGCCGAGGGTGCCGGCGTCCGGGTTGGCGTCGATCGCGATCACCTTGTCCTGGCGCTCGCTGGCCAGGGTCGCGCCGAGCGCGGTGGTGGTCGTGGTCTTGCCGACGCCGCCCTTGAGGCTGATCACCGCGATCCGGTAGCAGCTCATCACCGGCGTCCGGATGACCTCCAGCTTGCGGCCGCGCTCGGCCGCGGCGGCCTTGCCGCCGAACTGGAAGCGCGGCTGCTGGCGCTGCTGCTTCGGCTGGTTGCGCAGCAGCCGGTCCGAGGAGAGCTCGACGGCGGCCGTGTAGCCGAGCGGTGCGCCGTGCGAGACCTGCTGCGGGGCGGCGGACTGCTGGAACGCGGCGGGTGCCTGCGGGACCCCGGACTGCTGCTGCCACGGCTGGGCGGGGCCCGGCTGCTGGGGCTGGGGCTGCTGGGGCTGGGCCGGCTGCTGCGGCGGCTGCTGGTACGGGGCCGGCTGCGGCCAGCCGCCCTGGCGGGGGTCGACCGGGGGTGCTTGCGGGCCGGGCGCCTGGGGGCCGGGTGCCTGCGGGCCGGGTGCCTGCTGGGCGGCCGCCCAGGCGGCGGCCTGCTGCTCCTGGGGATCGGCCGGCTGCTGCGGCGGCGCCGGCTGCGGCCACGGCTGGGCCTGCTGCGGCGGCTCCGGGTACGGCTGCGGCTGGGCGTACGGCTGCGGGTCCGCGTAGGGCTGGGGCTGGGCCTGCTGCGGCGCCTGCTGCTGGGGCTCGGCGTAGGCCGGCGGCTGGGCCTGCTGCGGCGGCCCGGGGTAGGGCTGCGGCTCCGCGTACGGCTGCTGCGGCGGGGGCACGGCCGGGCCGGGCTGCTGGTGCGCGGCCACGTCGGCCGGCGGCCACGGCTGGGCCGCCGCGGCCTGCGGCTGCTCGGGGGCGGGGCCCGGCGCCGGGGCGGGCGCGGGCCCGCCGGCGGTGGGCGCGGCGAACGGGACGTGCTGCGCCTCGACATGGGTGGCCGGCGCGGGGACCGGCGGGGCCGCCTCCGGGGCGGTCGCGACGGCCGGGGCCGGCTCGGCGGCCGGGACGGGCGCAGGCGCGGGCACCGGAGCCGGTGCGGCGACCGGCGCCGCCGCCGGACCGTCCGCGGCCGGGGGAACGGCCGGTGGAACGGCCGGTGCGACGAACGATTCGGCCGCGGGCACGGGCGCGGGCGCGGGGACCGGTGCCACGGCGGGCGCCGGTGCCGGTGCCGGCGCGGCCGGGCCGCCGCCCGCCGCCGGAGCGCCCGCCCCGTCCGGTGCTCCGCCCGCCTGGACGGGTGCCGGACCGGTGGCCGGACCAGGGCCCGGACCGGCGGCCGGAGCCGCCGCGGAGTCCGTCTGCACGTACCAGGACGGGGGAGTGTAGTCGGGCGCGTCGGACCAGTCGTCGTCGTCCTCCGCCGCGTTGTCGCCGACGTAGACGCCGTCCCGATCGCTGCTCACCTAGGGCTCCCTCGTGTTCGCCGCCGCTCGTCGCGGTGCCGTTGCCGCATCAAAGACTAGGCCGTGCACCACCCCCCGTTGAAGGCGGAGTCTCATCTCGCCCGGGGCGCGATCGGGTCCCGGCAGGTCAGTCCATGCGTCGTGCCCCGCCCAGGACCTGCTGCTCGGCCTGCCCGGCGACGGTCCGTACGTACTGGCGGCGCATCCGGGTCGTCCAGAGCGTCATGTCGTCCCCGAGGGTGGGCAGCGCGGCGATGTCCTGCGGGCCGAGCGAGAGCACCCGGCCGATCAGCTCGGCCTCCTGCGGCGAGACCCGCTGCACACCGACCAGGTCGGCGGCGTTCAGCACCCGGGCCGCGTTCGGGCCCAGGTAGGGCAGCAGGGTCAGGGTGGTCTGCCAGGGCGCGGCGGAGAGCCGGCTGCGCGGCGGGCGGGCGCCGAGGTCGCGCACCACGAGCACCGGCGAGGTCACCGAGGCACCCTGCGGGCCGAGCCGGCCGACCTGGTGGACGGTCACGCACGGCTGGCCGCCGCCCGCGGCCTGCGCCATCGGTCCCCACAGCTGCCCGCGCGCGGTCTCGACGGCGATCCGGGCGCCGGTGGCGGCCGCCCGCAACGCGATGACCTGGGCCGTCCAGACGCCGCCGACCAGGACCAGGTCGTAGGCGCTGGGCCGGAAGAGGCCGAGCACGGCGGGCTGCTTCTGGACGTCCTCGCCGATCAGCACGCCGTCGTCGCCGACCGGGAAGGAGAGCGCGCCGAGGTCCTCGGTGGTCAGCACGTGCTTCTCGCGGCGCGGGCCGCGCAGTCCGAAGCCGGGCAGGATCCGCGGCCGGACCCGGGGCTGCTCGGTGGAACCGGGCTGCGGGCCGGGCGTCGGGTAGGTCTGGTACGCCATCAGGAAGCACCTCCCAGGGGCAGGGTGGCGAGCATGCCGGGGGCCTGCTCCAGGTCGAGTCGGGCGAGGCCGAGGCCGGTGCTCTGCGCCCGGGCCTCCACCAGTCGTCCGACCTGGACGACCTCGCTCTCGCTGCGCCCGGTCACCCGGACGTGGCCGCTGATCGCCACCGAACCGCCGGTGCCGTGACCGGCGGTCAGGCTGAAGGTGCTGGCCAGGGCGGGCGAGCCGGTGATCAGGTTGACGAGGTCCGGCGCGGCGATCCGGCCGGAGGCGCCGCCGGGGCGGCTGAGCTGCGGCCACCGGGAGATCCAGTAGGTGCTGTGCCAGCGGTCGTCGATCCGCCAGAAGCGGTTGCTCTCCTGGGTGCGGCGGCCGCTGCCGCCACCGCTGCCGGTCCCCTGGCGGCCGGCCACGGCGAGCGGGTTGGCGCAGGTGGAGATGGCCAGGGCGGCGATCAGCTCGCGCTCGTCCAGCACGGTGGCGTTGAAGCCGGCGCTGTTGAGCCGGCCGGCGAGCTGGTCGGTGACCCGCTGCAGGGCCTTGCGGGCGCCCTCCTCGCCGCCGCCGCGGGCGCGGACGGCGGTGGCCGCGCGCTCCGGGTCGAGCTTGAGCGCCACCCAGGTCAGCCGCAGGCCGGGGGTGGCGGTGCCGTCGGGCAGCTCCTGGTAGGCGCGGGCGGCCAGCGACTGCTCGGGCAGGTGCGGGGCCGGCGCCGGCTGGGTGTGCTGGACGATCTGGACCGACTCCAGCGTGATGTCGTCCACCCGCAGCGCCGAGCAGATCACGTCCAGCGGCAGCGGCAGCGCGGTGCGCACCGGCCGCAGCGGCTGGTCCTTGGCCTGGACGAGCAGCACCGAGCTGAGGAAGGTGCCGTCGCCGACCATGCCGGTCTCCCGGCGCATCGGCCGGCCGCCGAAGTCGGTCTCGGTGGCGTGGGTGCAGGTGCGCAGGGCGGGTTCCAGCTCCAGCGCGGGGGCGATGGCCGGGTCGGTGCCGACCGGCGGGACGTTCGTCCGGGCCTGCTTGCGACGGGCCTTCAGGGCGGCGCGCACCCGCAGCGCCTCGGGGATGGTGCGTCCGCGCAGCGGGATGACCGCGAGGACGACCAGCGCCAGGGCGACGGCGCCGAAGCCGCCGGCCACCGGCTTGCTGATCGTCCAGCCGACCGCCACGAGTGCCACCGCGACCTCGACCAGCACGAGTTGCTGGAGCCTCAGCCGGCCGCCGAGCAGCCCGGGCCTGGGGTGGACGCGGACCGGTACGGGGGCCGTCGGCCCGACGGCGGCCGCGGGTTCGGCGACCTGGCCCCGTTCGGGCCGGGCCCGTCGGCCGGAGCGGCGCGATCCCCTGCCCTCGTCGGTGCTGCGGCGCCCTGGAGCGGTCTGGCTTGGCATCCCCCGAGTGACCCTCTCTGAATCAGTTGTCGCGGCCCGGTTGGCCGGTTCGCGAACCGTACCCGTACCGTACTCACCGTCTGCTGCCGCATCGTAGAGGGTTCGAAGCCGCTCTCGCCCGGCGGGTGCGGACCACGGGGTATGTCGGTCAGACAGGGGAGACGACGAGCATGGCATCACGCCGGGACGAGCTGAACGCCTACACCTTCGCGCGGAAGCGAACGGTCGGCGCGTTCCTGCTGCCCAACGGGGGCGGCAGCGACGAGGACGCGCCGCGGCCGGTGAAGGCGATCCTGCCGAGCGTCATCGTGGGCGCTCTGGTGGTCGGCGCGTTCGGGGTCTGGGGGGTGTTCAAGCCGAGCGCCCCGGTGGGCTGGGACAGCGGCAAGAACATCGTGCAGGGCAAGAAGAGCACCACCCGGTACGTGGTGCTGACCGATCCGGACGGCAAGACCAAGCGGCTGCACCAGGTGCTGAACATGTCCTCGGCGCGGCTGGTGCTGCCGGTGGACGCGAAGGTGGTGGTGGTCGCCGACGAGGTGCTCGACAAGTACCCGAGCCACGGCCCGACCATCGGCATCCCGAACGCGCCGGACCGGCTGCCGACCAAGGAGAACGCGAGCAAGCCGATGAAGTGGTCCGTCTGCGACAGTCCCGGTCCGGACGACAAGCAGGAGACGGCCAATCAGGCGCTGTTCCTCGCGGGCGGTGCCGACGCCAAGACGCTGGCCGCCAAGGACCGGGTGCTGGACACCGACCAGGCGCTGCTGGTGAAGGAGATCGACGACCAGCAGGTCGCCGCGCAGCCCGGCCCGGGCCAACCGCCGATCGACCAGAGCAAGTTGAACCTCTACCTGATCGACTCGCAGGGCCGCAAGCACGCCATCGGGGGGACGCAGACCTCCGAGAGCGACAAGAAGCAGCTGATGGCGGCGATCTTCGGGGCGAGCGCGAAGCCGCAGCCGGTGAAGAGGGAGTGGATGGACACCCTGGTCACCGGCTCGGTGATCCAGTTCCCCAAGATCGACGGGCTGGTCCCGGACGTCAAGGGCCCCAACTCCTCGGTGGCGCTGCAGAAGCCGGAGGACCGCAAGATCGGCCGGCTGGTCCGGTACGGCGACCGGAACTTCGTGGTGGGCAAGGACCAGCTGTTCGTGGTCACCCAGCTCCAGGCCGAGCTGATCCGGCAGAACCCCGCGTGGCAGGGGCTCTACAACCAGGACGCCGACCGGACGCCGCGGATCGACGAGCTGATGCCGGCCGACTACGCCGCCTTCAACTCCAGCACCCCGCTGAAGGACGCCGACGACTGGCCGACCAGGACGGGGGCGCCGGCCAACAACTGGCAGGCGGCGAAGGACGCGAAGCCGGTGATCTGCAGCACGTTCGACGGGATGGCCGAGGACGGCAAGACGCCGCGGCGCAGCGTCTGGGCCGGCCCGGACTTCCCGGCGAAGCACAGCAGCGGCGTCGGTTCGGCCTATGTGACCCCCGGTCAGGGCCTCTTCTACCGCGCGCTGGACGGCGGGGCGGGCGGCTCCGGCAGCGACTACCTGATCACCGAGACCGGGCTGCGCTACGCCGTCCCCGCCAACACCACCGGCGGCAAGGGGGCGCAGGCCGCGCCGTCCGCCCAGCCGGGCAAGCCGGTCCCGACCGTCACCGCGACTCCGACCGTCCAGCCCGGTGACCCGGCCGCCGGGCAGCCGGGTCAGCAGCAGGACGAGGCCGGCGGCAACCAGGCCCGGCTCGGCTACCAGGGCCTGCAGCCGGTGCCGGTGCCGCTGGCCTGGTCGGCCCTGGTGCCGTCCGGTCCGGCGCTGAACGCGAAGACCGCGGCCCAGCAGCAGAACGCCTGACCGGCCCGTTCCGGCAACGGAATTGGCCCCAGTGTCATGGTCTGGTAACTAGCGGTTCCCCGGTGTTGGGCGAGTTGCGTGTGCCGACTACAGTGCTGCTGGACATCACACCGGTGATGCGGCGGACCGGCCGGGAACGGCGGTCCGGACACAATGTCTGTCTCATGGGGGACGGTAGAGCATGGGTCAGTTCAAGACGACCGCTCAGGAGATGCTGGCTTTCGCCAAGCACATGGACGAGGTCATCGGCCAGATCGAGGGCGAGATTCGCAAGCTCGACAGCCTGGTGGGTTCGATCGCCGGCGGTTGGCAGGGTCAGGCGGCCACGGCCTACAAGACCCTTCAGGGCCAGTTCAACGAGGACGCGGTCGAGCTCAACAAGTCGCTGAAGGCGATCAAGAGCGCGATCGAGATCACGACCAAGCAGTACTCGGCGACCGACGCGGACCAGCAGGCGGCGTTCGGCGCCGGCAAGATCTGATCCCCTCTCTGCCAGGTCATTCACCGGCGGCCCCTGGTGAGGGAGCGCGTCGGTTCCTCGACAAGGAGACATCGTGTCCGACCACATTCTCGTCAACTTCGAAACTGTCCGGAACGCCGGCAGCGAGGTTCGCGCCACCGCCAACCGCATCAACTCCCAGCTTGAGGAGCTGAAGGCGGGCGTGACCAAGATCGCCTCCAGCTGGGAGGGTGCCGCTCAGCAGGGCTACCAGGCCCACCAGGCGAAGTGGGACTCCCGCGCCAGCCACCTGCAGCAGGTGCTGTCCCAGATCGCCGGCTCGCTGGACAAGGCGGCCGAGAGCTACAACAGCACCGAGAACAACAACGCCAAGCTCTGGGGCTGACGGATCCCGCCCCCGGTCGTGGGGGCGATCGATTCCGCCGAAGGGGCGGGTGCCCGGTCCGGGCACCCGCCCCTGGCGCGCAACACGGGTGGACGACAAGAGGGGTGGCAGGGTGTCCGTAGTCAGGTACCGGAAGGCGGCCGCGACGGTGGCCGCGCTCGCGGTGCTCGGCGGCCCGCTGGCCGCCCCGGCCCACGCGGACGGGCCCGGCATCGCCGCCGCCGGTGACTGCGCCAAGGACGCCCAGAACGTGCAGGCCGTGCCGTGGTCGTTGCAGCGCATGGTGCTCGACGAGCTCTGGCAGGGCGGCACCGTCACCGGTGCGGGGGTGACCGTCGCGGTCATCGACACCGGGGTCAACGACCAGAACCCCCAGCTGGCCAACCGGGTGGTCGACGGCGGCTCGCTGTTGAAGGACAAGGACAAGAAGAAGGTCGAGGGCACCGGCAAGGACGACCTCGTCGGCCACGGCACCAAGGTCGCGGGCATCATCGCGGCCGGCCACTACGACCAGACCGGCTTCGTCGGCATCGCCCCGGACGCCGGCATCCTGTCGATCCGGCAGAACGACGCCGAGGGCAACGGTGACGTCTACACCCTGGTCGAGGCGATCTACATCGCGATCCAGCGGGGCGTCAAGGTCATCAACATCTCGCAGGACGTGCGCGGCGCCGGCAACGCCGACTTCGGCGGCTACGCGGAGCTGAAGGCCGCCGTCGAGGCCGCCGAGGCCAAGGACATCGTGGTGGTCGCCTCCTCCGGCAACGACGGCAAGGAGGGCGACACCTACCCCGCCGCGTTCCCGACCGTGCTCGCCGTCGGAGCCTCCGACCGCAACAACGAGCGCGCCCCGTTCTCCCAGTACGGCGACTTCGTGGACGTCGTCGCGCCCGGCGTCGACATGCTCTCCACCGTCCCCCGGGGCGGCCAGTGCGTGGACAACGGCACCAGCTTCGCCGCGCCCTACGTCGCCGGCCTGGCCGCGCTGCTGCTCGGCGCCCACCCCAAGTGGAAGCCGGCGCAGGTGCGCGCCCGGATCGAGCAGACCGCGCAGCGCACCGGGCACGAGGCGAACGCGTACATCGGCTGGGGCGTGGTGGACCCGGTGAAGGCCGTCACCAAGGCACCCGAGGACCCGCCGTACAAGGCGAAGCCGGACGAGCCCGTCCAGCTGGCCGCCGCCCCGATCGTGCCGCAGCCGCTCGGCCTCGGCGAGACCCAGGCCGACCGCGACGGCCGCACCGCGACCTACGTCCTGGGCGTCGGCGCCCTGCTCGTCGCGCTGCTCATCGGCGGCGGCGTGGTGCTCCGCGACCACCGCCGGCGCCCCACGGACTGATCCGGAGCCTTCTCCCCGGCCGCGAGCCTGCGCCGGCCGGTCGGCCCGCGTCCGACCGGCCGACCCCGGGGCGGCCGGCGCGTGCGCAACGGCGGTGGGCGGCCCCGGCGGGGGCGGGGGGGCCCCCCCCCCCCCCCCGCGCCCCCCCCCCCCCCCGCCCGGTTCCGGGCGCCTGCTCCGGAGCGGAAACCCGACGGACGGGCAAGCCCCCGCAGGAAAGGCGGCCCTCGCGCATGGACACCCGCGGACCGGCCCGGCGGCCCCGGCCGCCCGCAGTCAGGCGGCCCCGGGTCCGCACACCGCCGGCCCGGCCGTCGCCGAAGGGCGACGGCGTCCCGCCGGGCCTGCGGAAGGCCGCCGGCTACACCTGGCGGCTGCTGCTGATCGGCGTGGCCGCCTACCTGGTCGTCATGCTGCTGGCCCGCCTCGAACTGCCGGTCGTCGCGGTCTTCCTGGCGCTGGTCATCACCTCCGTGCTGCGGCCCGCCGTCGACCTGCTGGCCCGGGCACTCCCCCGCCCGCTCGCCGTCCTGCTGGCCTTCCTGGTGGCGATCGCCCTGGTCACCGGCGTCCTGACACTGGTCGGCACGACCGTCGCCGGCGAGTGGAGCCGGCTGAACACCGAGCTGCACGGCGGTCTGGCCCGGCTCGACGACTGGCTCTCCGGCGCCCCCTTCCACCTGCGGCAGGGCGCCGTCACCGACTTCCGGGCGAAACTCGGCGACTTCGTCGACGCCCACCGCTCGACGCTGATCAGTGCCGCCATCAGCAGCGCCGGCCGGGTCGTCGAACTGGTCACCGCGGCCGCCCTCGCGGTGTTCTGCTCCGTGTTCTTCCTGCACTCCGGCGACCGGATGTGGGCCTGGGCGGAGCGCCAGCTACCCGTCCGCGCCCGGCCCGTGTGGGGCCGGGCGGGCCGCACCGCGTGGCGCACCTTCGCCGGGTACACCCGGGGCGTCCTGATCGTCGCGGCGACCAACGCCGTCCTGGTCGGCATCGCCCTGACCGTGCTGCAGGTGCCGCTGGCACTGCCGCTGGTCGTCCTGGAGTTCGTCGCCGCCCTCGTCCCGCTGATCGGCTCCCCGATCGCGCTGGCCGTCGCCGCACTGGTCGCGCTGGCCGCGCGCGGCCCGGTGGTGGCCCTGCTGGTGCTCGGGCTGATCGTGGTGATCGGCCAGATCGAGGGCCATCTGCTGCATCCGCTGGTGCTGGGCTGGTCGGTGCGGATCCATCCGGTGGTGATCGCCCTGTCGGTGACGGGCGGCGCCGTGCTGGGCGGGGTGCTGGGCGCGGTGGTCGCGGTACCGGCGGTGTCGGTGGCCTGGGCGGTGATCAGCGAGCTCCGGGCCCCAGGGCCGACGCCCCCGGAACCCGACCACCCGCCACCCCGCCATTGAGGCCCGGCAGCGGCCGGCCGACGCCGTCGGCCGCGCCGCCGGACCGCGTCAGCCCGCCGGGCTGTCGGCCGGGGCGTCGGCCCAGGAGGCCGGGATGCGCAGCGCGTCGTGGCTCGGCGAACCGGGTTCGGCGGACCGGACGACGAGCTGCTGGTCGGTGTCGGTGGTGCTGGCGAGGGTGTCCCAGTCGAGGGTGAGCTCGCCGACCTCGGGGTGGTGCAGCACCTTCGTGCCGACGCCGCGGACGGCGACGTGGCGGGCGGCCCACCAGGTGGCGGGGCCGGGCACCCGGGTGCCCGGTCCCGCCACCGGTCGGAGGAGCTGCCCGGGCGGAGGCCGCTAGCTGGCCGACGCCCGGAAGGCGTCCAGCGCCGCGTCGAGCGCCCGGTCGGCGGGTACGGCGACGTCGGGGACGACCCCGACGCCCTCCCAGTTGGTGCCGGTCACCGGGCTGATGGTCCGGGCGGTCGGCACCGTCACCATGATGTGCTCGGTGACCGGGTACCGGTCCGTGGGGTGGGCGCCGCCCCGCGTGGTCTCGCCGATCAGGGTGGCCCGGCCGTGCGCCTGGAGGGTGTAGGCGACGTCCTCGCCCCCGGAGAAGGTGACGGCGCTGGTGAGCACGTACACCGGGCGGTCGAGGTAGCGGGGCGCGGGCAGGTGGGCGGACGTCCAGAACTGCCGCGTCGCCCCGGAGGCGCGGTCGTAGATGTCGTTGAGGTGGACCTGGTCGTCGGGGAAGAAGTAGCTGCACCACATGGCGGCCCCCTCGGGCGCGCCGCCGCGGCACGCGCGGAGGTCCAGGACGAGGGCGCGGCTGCCGGCGGCCAGTTGCAGCGCGGCGCCGACCACGGCCGCGCCGCCCTCGGCGTCCGGTATGAGGCGGACGTCGATGTACGCGACGCCGTCGTCCAACTGCTCGACCCGGCGCACGCCCTGGTTCGCGGCCCGGAGCATCGCGAGGAACGCGGCCCGCCCGGCGTCCTCGTCCGCCGGCTCCAGCGACTGGGGCTCGTCCACCCAGAGCAGCCGCAGGTGCTTGTCCGGGCAGACCTCCTGGAGGTCGGCGGTCACCGCCTCGCACAGCGCCGGCCCGTCCAGGCCGTCGTACGCACCGGCCTGGAGCCGACGCCGGATCGCGGCGTCGATGGACTCGGTCTTCTCGGCGAAGACGTACCCGGTGGCGATCCGCCCCAGGGCCTGCTCGATGATCTGTTCGTTGTTAGGCATCGCGGGCGATGCTAGAGCCTGGCCGGGACATGATCAACAGCTTTTCGCCGGTGCGGGACACCGGCCGGTTCCGCCCGACCGCCCGTCGGACGGCCTCGCCCCGCGCCTCCCGTCCCGGTCCGCCGGGCCCGGCAGGTCAGTCGCGGTAGGCCGCCGTGGCGAGCTGGACGAACGAGCGGATCAGCGGGTTCGCGTCGCCCTCCCGCCAGGCCGCCACCACCCGGCTCGGCGCCATGTCGGCCAGCGGGACCACGGCCAGCTCCCCGGGCGGCCGGTGGCCGAGCGGCGCCATGCCGACGGTGCCGTTCCAGAGCACGGCCTGCAGGCACTCCTGGACGGCGCGCACCACGGGGCCCTCGCGCGGCTCGCCGCCGTTCCAGTACGAGCGCCAGAGGGGGTCGGTGCCGTCCGGGAACTGGAACCAGCGCCGGCCGGCCAGGTCGGCCAGCTCCAGGCGGTCGCGCCGCGCCAGCGGATCGTCGGCGCGCAGCACCGCGCCCACCCGGTCCGCGCGCAGCTCGTGCACCGCCAGGCCGGCGCCGTCGAAGGGGCCGCGGGTCAGCGCGACGTCGACCAGTCCGGCGCGCAGTCCGCAGGTCGGATCGGTCAGGTCGGTCTCGCGGATCCGGATCTCGACCTCCGGGTGCCGCCGGCCGTAGGTGGCGGCCAGCCGCCGCGCTCCCCGGTCGAAGCTGTCGGCGAGGATGCCGACGGTGATGGTCGCGGCGCCCGACGCCGCGGCCACCCGCAGCCGGATCTGCTCGGCCCGGTCGAGCAGCGTCCGCGCCTCGTCCAGGAGCACGGCGCCGGCCGGGGCGAGCGAGACGCCCGCGGCGGAGCGGTACAGCAGCACGGCGCCGAGGTCGGTCTCCAGCTGCTTGATCGCCCGGCTCAGCGGCGGCTGGCTCATGTGCAGTCGGGCGGCGGCCCGGCCGAAATGGAGTTCCTCGGCGACGGCGACGAAGTAGCGCAGCGTGCGTAGCTCCATGGTGCAACGATACCGGCGCGGTATCGGCGGCCCGGAACGGGTCTTGGACGGCCGCCGCGCCCCGGCGGTGGAATCGGGGCATGACGAACGAACCGAGGACCGGCGAACGGCCGGCGGAGCCCGTGGTGTCGGTGGTCGGCCCGGGCGAGGGCGAGACGATCCTCCTGGGCAGTACCCGGATGCGCATCCTGGAGGACGGCAGCACCACCGGGCACCGGCTCGGGATCGCCGAGTCCGTGCTCGCGCCGCACACCCCCGGACCGCCGCAGCACCGTCACTCCCAGCACGACGAGGGCTTCTACGTCGTCTCCGGCACGGTGCGGTTCACCGTCGGGGAGCGGGAGCACGACGCGACGCCGGGCACCCTGGTGATGGTCCCGCCCGGCGCCCCGCACACCTTCGCCAATCCGACCGACCAACCGGCCGTCATGCTCAGCACGTTCACGCCGGACCTCTACGTGCAGTACTTCCGCGACCTCCAGGACATGATCGCCGGCGGCGGGGCGCCGACCCCGCGGGCCCACCTCGGGGTGATGAGCCGCTACGCCACCGAGCCCGCGACCGACCTCGCCTGACCGCCGGGCGGGCGCCGGCCGTGACCCCGCGGGCGCCCGCCCCCACCACGCACACACTTCCGGAGGGGAACCGTGAACACCGCCTACTGGGCCGCCGCCGGCCTGCTCGCCCTCTTCTACCTCTACGGGGGCGGGCTGAAGCTGCTCCGGAGCCGGGAGCGGCTCCGCCCGATGATGGCGTGGGTGGACAGCACGCCGATGGCGGCCGTCCGGGCCATCGGGGCGGTCGAGGTGCTCGGCGCGGTCGGGCTGGTCCTGCCCCCGCTGACCGGGGTCGCGCCGTGGCTGGGCCTGGCCGCGGCCGTCGGGTTCGTGCTCCTGCAGACCGCCGCCACCGCCGTGCACCTGCGCCTCGGCGACCGCCGGGTCGCGCTCAACCTCACGCTCCTGGCCGTCGCGGCGGTGACCGCCTTCCTGGCGACGACCTGGCGGTGAGCGCCGGCACGCGCCCGGGCCGTCCGACCCGGCGGACCCGCGGCCGCTACGGCGTGGCCGACGGGCTGCCGGGAGCGGCCGTCCGGCCCGGGCGCATGCCGGCCTTGAGGTCGCTCATCGCCGCCCGCGCCACCTGGTCCACGGGGTCCTTCTCGCCGAAGCCGTAGTCGACCGCGCCGTCCCGGTTGCCCGCCGCGGCGAACAGCCAGCGCGGCCCGTACTTCGTCGCACCCAGCCAGACCTCGAAGTCCTCCCCCGCGTAGGAGAACCGGACGGTGTCGGTGCCGTTCACCACCACGATCGAGCCGTCCAGTCGGTCGGCGAGTTCGTGCAGCGGTGTACGCCCCGGCACCTGGGTGCTCTCCGACTGGACGGCGAGCACCGAGGACAGCGGCCCGGTGATGACGGGCCCGTCCTGGGTGGTGAACCGGAAGCCGGGCTGCCCCGCGATGTCGATCGACCCGCCCTCCATCGAGCTGCCGAAGGCGAACGGACCGACCGCGAAGGTGCCCGGCTTCACCCCGTGCCAGCCGTCCGACAGCAGCACTGCCACCACCTCGTTCGCATTGACGTGCAGGCCCATGACGGATGTCCCTTCTCGGTGGCGCGCCCGGTTCCGCCCGGCCGCGCCGACGGCCCGGCCAGGTCCTGCACCTGGCCGTCGTTCTCGAACCGCTCGGATCGATCACCTCGATCCTCGGCCACGTGATCCGGCTCTGTCTCGCACATCGGCCGGTGGGCACCCTCGTGGCGCCCACCGGAGGCCGGGGCGGTCGGGAAGGCGTCGTACCGCCGCGTCCGGCGGGCGGGGCAGCGCGGAGATGTCGGGACGGCCCCTGCACCGCCCGTCCGGACCGGCACCGGGCGCAGTAGGGTGGAAGGTTCCCGACCGCGCAGTCCGACGGGGGTGGCGATCGTGCAACACGCCGAACGAGACCTGATGACCCTGGGCGAGACCATCGAGCCGCTCGCCGAGATCGCCCCGGCCTCCGTCGCGACCCGGGCCCGTGCCCTGGTGGCCGCGCACGCCCTGGACGAGGCCGACTGCCGGCTGCTGCTGGAGGCCCTGGGGCTGGCGGCCGAGCCGGCCGGCCCCGGTACGCGCACCTGCGTGCGCTGCGGGCGCGCGTACGAGCACCCCGGCGTCCGGCGGCGGGACAGCTTCTGCTCCGGCCACTGCTACCGGGAGGCCGGCGGGGCCCCGGGCGAAGCCGCGGCCCCTGCCCCGCAGGGCGGGACAACCGGGGACGCCGATGGTCGGGCGCCCCGTACGTACTCTGCCCCGACGGCCTCACCGCCGAGCTGAACGGCGCGGCCGACCCGGAGCGCCTCACCGCTCTCCTCAAGCGGTACAGGGCCCTGAAACGGTAGTGCCGTGACGGCGGGAGACGGAGAGACCGCCGGCCCCGATCGGGTGGCGCGGCGGTGTCTTAGAGGAGCCGCGCGGTCAGGCGAGGGCCGCGCGGTCAGGCGAGGGCCGCGCGGGCCAACGCGCACAGCCCGTCCCGGTCGTCCATCACCTCCGCCGGGACGCTGTAGTACGCCCGCACCACCACCTCGCGGCCCGCCGCGTGGTAGGTGAACGGCGTGCACCCCGCCTCCTGGTAGGAGGGGCGGGACGCGCCGTCGACACGGAGGTAGAGGGTGTCCATCACCATCGCGAACTGGCTGCCGCGGCTGCGCAGTGCCCAGCCGCCGAAGTAGCGGTGGAGGGTGACCTCGCCGAGCGGCGCCAGCTGGTCGGCGACGTGCTCGGCGAGGCTGCGGGAACCGCTCACGCGGGGAGGAAGAACCCGGTGATGTCGGCGAGCCGGCCGTCGCGGTGGAGCGCGGTGCTCACGCCCGCCATGGCGGGCTCGCCCTGCTCGCCGAGCTGGGTCCACCGGGCGAGCGAGCGGTCGTGGTGTTCGAGCACCTCGTCGATGCGGAACCGGTGACCGGGGAAGGCCCCGGCGAACCCGGCCATGTAGCCGGCCAGCCCGGCCAGGCCGGCGACCTCGGTGCCCGGGTCCCGGTAGGCGACGTCCTCGACCGCCACCTCGCCGAGCGCGGCGAGCCGCTCGCCGGCGTCCGCCGACCAGCACGCGGCGTAGTCCGTCCAGAGCTGCTGTGAGTCACTCATCGCTGTCCGTCTCTCTCGTGGCCGATCGACGCCATCGCGCCGTCGGTGATCGTGCGCAGTTTGGTGACGGGGGTCGCGGCCCGGACCAGTACCAGCAGGCCCTGGTAGAGCGCCAGCAGCTGGGCCGCCGACACCTCGACGTCGAGGTCCGCGGACGACAGGCCCAGCGCCCGGGCGCGCGTCAGGGCCTCGGCGAAGCCCGACTCGATCGTCTCCAGCCCCCGGTGGACCGCGTCGGCGGCCTGCGGGACGGTGAAGCACTCCACGGCGGTGTTGGTCAGCAGGCACCCCGGGTCGGGATCGGGGCCGGTCTCGAACGTCGAGGTGAAGAACGACCGGATACCCGCCACCGGGTCCGCCGGCTCCAGGAGGTGCTCCCGGACCCGGCCCCGCACCACCTGGTCGTTGTAGGCGTCCAGCGCCGCGCGGAACAGGCCGTCCTTGTTCTCGAACACCCGGTACAGGCTGCCCGGATGCAGCCCGGTCGCCTCCTCGATGTCCCGCACCGAGGCCCCCTGGTAGCCGCGGCGACGGAACAGCCCCATCGCACGGGCCAGGACCTCGCCCCGGTCCCAGAGCTGCTTGCGCCCCACCCGCGACCCCCTTAGTTGAACGATCGCTCACAAAAATAGCACGCCGCCGCCCGGGGCCGCGCCGCCGTCGAGCACCGGGGCCGGGCCGCTCTCGCCCTCGCCCTCGCCGGACGGACTCGCCCGCGCTCGCCGAGGTCCAGGTGTTGCTCGCCGCCCGTCCCCCGGGCTAGGCGCCGGTCAGCCGGGACCGCGCGGTGTTGCGGATGCGCCTGGTCCGGCCGCCCTCGGCGAGGACGGCCAGGGCGATCACCGCCGAGGACTCCTCGGCGGTGCGCAGCTGGAGCCAGTCGGAGGCGGCGAGCAGGGCGTCCGCCTCCCACGGTTCGTCCAGCGTCACGGCCCGCAGCAGCGTCCACTCCCGCAGCCGCCGGGCGGCGGAGGCGTCCGCCGCCACCGGGCCGGTCATCGCCAGGCACCAGGCCGGGTAGCCCGGGTCCGTGAGCAGTTCGGCGGCCCGGCGGCCGAGGTACTCGCGGACAGCGTCGCTCGCCGTCGCCGGGTCCGGCCCGGTGAGCACCCGGGTGACAAGGGCGGCCGCGTCCTCCGGGGAGACCTCCGCGAAGGCCCTGCGACAGTCCGCCGACCGTGCGTGCCCGGCGGTGTCCCGGTCCTGCCCGCCGCCCGGTGCCGCGTCGCCCATGCTGCTGCCCCTTTCGGCCGGCGCCGGACGCACCGGCCCGGCGCCCACGGCGAGCGGGCCCGCCGCACCCACGACCGTCGCGGACGCCCGCCCCCGTACGCCTCGACTCGTACGTACCCGCGCCGACCGGGTCGAACCCGCAGGGCGCCCCGGTCGGCGGGGGGGTGGGCCGGGCGAATGGCGGTGGAGGCCGCTGACCCGGAGTGATCCGGATGACGGCGGGTAGTCGCAGGGCATGCTGACCCTGGGTGTGGAAGAGGAATACCTGCTGCTCGACCCGGAGACCGGTCTGCCCCTGGCCCGCGCGGCCCAGGTGCGCCGGGCCGCCGGGCTCCACCCGGCGCTCGCCGACGGGGAGGTCCAGCACGAACTGCTCCAGGCCCAGCTGGAGATCGCCACCCCGGTCTGCCATGCGCTCGACGAGGCCGGCGGCCACCTGCTGCGGATGCGCCACGCCCTCGGCCAGGCCGCCCGCGAGGAGGGCTGCCTCCTCACCGCCTGCGCGGCGGCGCCGTTCGCCGACACCGACCGCCTCCCCGTCCCGGTGACCCCGACGGCCCGCTACCGGGCCATGCACGCCCAGGCCCGGCGCCTCACCGACGAACAGCTGATCGCCGGGATGCACGTCCACCTCGGCATACCCGACCGGGCGACCGGCGTCACCCTGCTGAACCGGCTGCGGCCGTGGCTGCCGCTGCTGATCGCGCTCTCCGCCAACTCGCCCCTGTGGCACGGCGCCGACACCGGCTTCGCGTCCTGGCGCACCGTGGTCTTCGGGCGCTGGCCGGTCAGCGGACCGCCCCCGTCCTTCCGTGACACCCACGACTACGACCGCCGCACCTCGGACCTCGTCGGGGAGGGGCTCATCCGTGACAGCGGACAGCTCTACTGGCACATCAGGCTCTCCGAGCGGTACCCCACCGTCGAGGTCCGCGCCATGGACGTCCAGCTCCGCCCGGACGAGGCGGTGATGCTCGCGGGCCTCCTCCGCGCCCTCGCCACCCGGCTGCTCGACGACGACCGGGCGCGGCCGCCCGTGCCCGCCGTCACCCCCGAAGTGCTCGCGGCAGCCGTCTGGCACAGCGCCCGGCACGGCTGCACCGGAACGGTCCTCGACCCGCTCTCCGGGCACCTCGCGCCCGCCGCGCGCGCGGTGGCCGCGCTGCTGGACTACCTGGACCCGGTGCTGACCGCCACCGACGACGAGCGCCACGTCACGCCGGTGCTGGAACGGCTGCTCCGCGAGGGCAACGGGGCCGTGCGGCAGCGGCGCACGCTGCGCCGCCGCGGCAGGGCGGAGTTCGTCGCGACGATCGCCGACGAGACCACGGGGGCCTGAGCGAGACCACCGGGGCCTGAGCGAGACCACCGGGGCCCGAGCGGGACCTCCGGGGCCCGAGCGCCGATCAGTGCCGCCGGCCCGGCGTGTCGCCCGCGCCGGGCCGGGTAGCCGAGCCGGTGGGAGGAACCGCCCGTCCGGCGCCGGGTACCTCCCCCGCGCAGGGCGCCGCCGAGCGGAGGTGACTCCGATGGACGCGAAGCGGACGGCCCGCCGGGTGCTCCACGACTACGGCGAGACCTATGCCCACCAGGCCGGCATCCGCCTGGCCGACACCCCGGCACCGCTGTACCAGGTGCTGGTGCTCTGCGTCCTGTGCGCGGCCCCGATCCGGACCGAGACGGCGGTCGCCGCCGCCCGCGAGCTGTTCGCGGCCGGGCTGCGGACGCCCCGGGCGATGGCGCGTGCCACGTGGCAGGACCGGGTGGACGCGCTGGGCCGCGCCCACTACCGCAGGTACGACGAGAGCACGGCCACGGCTCTCGGCGACGGCGCGGAGCTCGTCCTCGACCGCTGGCACGGGGATCTGCGGGCGCTGCGCCGGGAGGCCGGCGGAGACGTCCAACGGCTGCGGGGGCTGCTGCGGGAGGTGCCCAGGATCGGCCCGACCGCCGCCGACATCTTCTGCCGCGAGACCCAGGGCGTCTGGCCGGAACTCCGGCCCTTCTTCGACACGCGGGCCCGGCGGAGCGCCTCCGCACTGGGCCTCCCCCGCAGCCCCGGGGCACTGGCCGGCCTCGTCGCGCCGCGGGACCTCGTCCGGCTCGCGGACGGCCTGGTGCGTGCCGGCCGCGCGCCGGGGGCGGTGGAGCGGCTGCGGGCCGGCTGAGCGGCACCCGGCCCCGCGTCAGGGCCGCCGGGGGCCGGGCGGGGCCGGCACCTCGGCCCACACCGTCTTCCCGTCACGCTCCGGCCGGTACCCCCAGGCACGGGCGAGCCGGTCGACCACCCGCAGCCCGTGCCCGCCGGGCGCGCCCCGGTCGGCGGGCGCGCGCAGCCGTGGCGGCTCCCGGCCGGCGTCGCCGACCTCGATCCGCAGCCGGCTGCCGTCCCAGGCGAGGCGCAGCTCGTACGGGCCTCCGGGGGCGTGCACGCACGCGTTGGTGACCAGTTCGGAGACCATCAGCACGACGTCCTCGGCCGCGGCCAGCTGTTCGTCGTCGGCCGCCGGCAGCCACTGCCAGTCGGTCAGTGCGCGGCGGCAGAAGTCGCGGGAGCGCGGTACGGCGCCGGCTCGCTCCGCCAGGAACAGCCGCCTGGTCTGCTGCGCACGGGGTTCGGTGGTGTGGTCGATCGTCCTCATCGCCTCTTCGGCCTCTGCGTCGAGCGGGCAGCTGGGGGGACCGGCGCCGGCGGTCGGCCCGGTCGGTACGGCCGCGGTGTCGTCCATGACCCGCGCCTGCCCCGCTCCGTGGCCGCTACACGGGCCCCGCGCCGGTTGCCCGGAACGGACGGTGATCGCACCGCGGGGTGCCGCCGCCGGCTCGGCGGCGGCACCCCGCGGGCGGCGGAGGTCAGCCCGCCCGGGCGATCTTCGCGTTGACCTTGATGACGTCCTTCTCCTTCAACGTGCCGAAGCCCCCGACGGCGCCCTGCTGGAGGACCAGGCACATGCTGGATCCGCCGTAGCTGAAGTAGCCGAGCTCCTGGCCCTTGCGCACGGTGTCCCCCTGCGTCACGGAGAGGGTGACGGAGGAGATCTCGGTGATCCCGATGGGCACCACGCAGACCATGCCGATCTTCGGATCGTCGGCCTCGATGAACACCAGGCCGCGGGTGTTCACCGAGGACTGGTAGCCCTGCGAGTGCGTCCCGGCGGTCTTGTCCTGGCCCGCGCTCTCGGCGTTGCTGAACATCAGGGCGGAGACGACCTCGGCACCGCGGACGGTGCCGGAGACCGGCGCGTGCCAGCGGTGGTAGTCGGCGCCGGAGAGGAAGGACTGCAGCACGTGGCCGTTGACGAACCGCTCGGCGTACGGGCTGCCGGCCATCATGTCGGCCAGCGAGTACGGCTGCCCCTTGAGCCAGAACCGGTCGTACTCCCGGACGAGGTGGGCGATCTTCCAGACGGTGCCGTCGTTGGCCGAGACGATCGCCTTGGGGTCCGGGTCGACCGGGCGCAGGTCCGGCCGGATCCTGCGGTGGAAGTAGTCGTTGTAGGAGGTGAAGCCCCAGTGCGGCTCGGTGCGGTCGATCTCGAAGTCGTCGAGGTCGAACTCCTTGACGGCCTCCGGGGACAGCCAGCCCTCAGGTCCCTCGTTCAGGACGCGGCAGCTGTCGGCGGAGTCCAGGTAGCCGCACCAGTCCTTCAGGACCTTCTGGAGCGCGCTGTTGAACTTCTCGTTGCGGAACACCGCCTGGCCGGCCGGCGTCATCATCATGTAGACGAAGAGCGCCGACATCGGGAAGGCGATCCGCTGCCTGGGGTCCGGGTCGTACCTGGGCACGTCGTGGATGATCCGGGTCAGGGCCCGGAGCAACTGGTCGACGGTGCGGACGCGGTTGTGCGGCGGCTGCACCTGCTCCATCATCTGGATCACGTACATCCGGACGATCGCGTCGTTCCTGAGCAGCGTCCGGAGGTCCAGCACCGCGCCGGCCGGCTCGGTCGGGCCGTCGGCGAGCCGGGCGACGAACTCCGACTGCCACCTGTCGACGGCCTCCCGGCTCTCCGGGAGGTAGCCCGCGAGGCGCGGGAAACTGCTCTCGTACTGGGCGTCGAGGTGGTCTTCGAGGTCGGTCACGAGGTCTCCTTGGTCGGTGACGGCCCCACGGCGAGGAGGTCGCCCGGCCCGTGGGCCTCCCCGGCTGGATGAACGTCGACGCGGGGAAGGGCGGGTTCTCCGGCGCGGACAGGCGAACGCGGAGACGGGTTCGAAGATCACACCGCACACCGCCCCCGGCGACCGCCGACGGGTGCTCAGGCCGGGTGCCACGAAGGAGCCTTCGGTGCGGGCCGGTGCCACGGCCGAAGGTTCGTCACACGTGCTCCCGGTGCGGTGTGCGGGGACTTCACCACCCGGCCGGCTGGGGAGACCGGCCACGGGACCGCCCGAGCAGGGGAGTTCGGGTGCCCGCGGAGTCATCATGGCGGGGGGAGGCCACCGGCCGGTCGCCGACACGCCAGCACGTGGACGAACCAATCAGCCGCGGTAAGGCCCGTACCGGGTACGGCCCGTTTCGGGCAGCCGGCGGCCCTCCCGGGACGGCCGGCCCCGAGCGCCCGGCGGCACAGCTGCCGACCCGCCCGGCGGACCGCACCCCCGGGTCCGCTCGGCGACCCCGCGGTCACCTTCCGGCACCGTCGCCGGAATCAGCCCGCGTAGATCTGGCTTCTCACGCCCGGTCGCGGTTCACTGGGAGTCACCAGGGCAGGAACGGAGGCCCGGCCATGGGATGTCCCCACACACTCGGGTTCCACACCGAGGTCCGCGAGCGCTACGCCGCCGCCGGGGCGGAAGTCACCCGGCTGGTCCGGGCGGTGCCCGAGGACCGGTGGACGGCGCCCACCCCCTGCCACGACTGGGACGTGCGCACCCTGCTGAACCACCTCACGGCCCAGCACCTGTGGGTCGGCCAGGCGGTCGCCGGCTACACCCCGGCGCAGATCGGCCACCGGTTCGAGGGCGACGTCCTGGGCCGCAACCCGGTCGGGGTCTGGACGATGGCCCTCGGCAGCGCCGTCCGCGCCCTCGACCGGCCGGGCGCGCCGGACCAGTTGGCGCACGTACCGTACGGGCTGCGCGATGTCGGCGGCTACGCCCGCGAGCTGACCGCCGAGACCGTCGTGCACGGCTGGGACCTCGCCCGGGCGCTGGGCCGGGACGGCCGGATACCCGAGGCTGCGGCCCGGTACGCACTCGCCGAGTTCCGGAGCTGCCACGATCTCGCCGGCACCGGGCAGTTCGCCCCCGCCCGCAGCCCGGCACCTGGCGCCGACGCCCAGGACCAGCTGATCGCCCTCACCGGGCGGGACCCGGCCTGGTCGGCCCAGCGGCTCTGACCGGGGGCGCCGGCCTTCGGAGGCCGGGGGTGCGGAGCAGGGCGTCGGACCGGCCGGCGTCCCACTCCGCGCAGCTCAGCCCTGCGGGACCGCGCAGCCGTCCGGTCCGCACACCTCTCCCGCCTCGGCGCCGGCCGTCGGCAGGAGGACGACCCGGCTCTCCCAGGCCTGCTCCAGCGCGGCGGTGAAGGTCGCCGGCGGCTGCGCGCCGGACACCCCCAGCCGGCGGTCGAAGACGAAGAACGGCACTCCGGTGGCGCCCATCGCCGTCGCCGTCGCCTCGTCCTCGCGCACGGCCTCCGCGTACGCGTCGGGGTCGGCCAGCACGCGGGCCGCCTCCCCGGCGTCCAGCCCGGCCTCGACGGCCAGCTCCACCAGGCGGCCCGGGGCGAAGGCGGAGCGCTCGTCGGCGAAGTTCGCCCGGTACAGCAGGTCCAGCAGTCGGGCCTGGCGACCGTGCTCCTCGGCGAAGTGCAGCATGCGGTGCATGTCGAAGGAGTTCGCCGCGTCGCGCCCCTCGGTGCGGTAGTCCAGCCCCTCCTCGCGGGCACTGGCGGCGATGCGCTGCTCGGCCGCCTCGGCCTGGTCCAGCCCGAGGCCGTACTTGGCGGCGATCAGCGGGACCACCGGGCGCGCCTCGGCGGGCGACCGGGAGTCGAGTTCGAAGGAGCGGTGGACGATCTCCACGTCCTGCCGGTGGGGGAACCGTTCGAGGGCCTTCTCGAACCGTGCCTTGCCGATGTAGCACCACGGGCAGTTGATGTCGCTCCAGATCTCGACGCGCACGGCGCTGCTCCTGTCCTCAGCCGGGCGGGTCCTTCCCGCACCGCCCGACCTCCAACATGCGTGATGAGGTAAATATTTCCCGCAGTGAAATGTTCACCCCGGCGCCCGCAGGCCAGTAGGCCCGCGACCGTGTCGGCGGCCCGGTCGGCCGCCCCGGTGGGGCCCGCCGTAGGGTGCTGGACAGCCGGCCGTGCCCGACGGCCCGACCCCGGGAGCATCCCGCCATGAACCTGCCCTCCACCGGCCGTCGCGTGCTGGTCAGCGGGGCCTCCCGGGGCCTGGGCCGCGCGGTGGCCCAGGCCTTCGCCGCCAACGGCGACCGGGTGGCCGTGCACTACGGCACCCGTGCGGACGACGCCGCCGAGACGCTCGCCTCGCTCGACGGCTCGGGCCACGCGCTCGTCCACGGTGACCTCGCCGACCCGGCGGAGGCCGCCCGGGTCGCCGACGCGGCGGTGCGGGCGCTGGGCGGCATCGACGTGCTGGTGAACAACGCGGCCGTCAATCTGCGCCACCCGCTGCCCGGGACGCCGTACGATGAGTGGGTCGACAGCTGGCAGCGGCACGTCTCGGTCAACCTGCTCGGCACGGCCTACCTGAGCCACCGGGCCGCCCACGCGATGATCGAGCGGGGCGGCGGCGGACGCATCGTCAACGTCGGCTCCCGGGGCGCCTTCCGGGGCGAGCCGGACCACCCGGCGTACGGGGCGACGAAGGCCGCCGTGCACGCCCTGGGGCAGTCGCTCGCCGTCTCCCTCGCCCCGCACGGCATCGCCGTCGCCTCCGTCGCCCCGGGCTTCTTCGAGACGGAGCGGGTGGCCCCGCGGCTGAACGGCCCGGAGGGGGAGGCGATCCGCGCGCAGAGCCCGTTCGGCCGGGTCGCCACCGCCGCCGAGGTCGCGGCCGCGGTGCTCTGGCTCGCCTCCCCCGCCGCCGAGTGGTCCTCCGGCACCATCCTCGACCTCAACGGGGCCTCCCACCTGCGGACCTGACCGGTCCGCCGGCGCCCGCCCGGCCGCATCCCGGGCCAAAACCTTCCGCAGGCGCGGGAGTTCGGCATGCCGGGCGCGGGATCGGGTCGGCAGGGCCGCCGTCAGCAGGCCGCCGACCGGTCCCGCCCCCGGCGCGGCCGCCGGAGCGCCCGGGAACAGATCCGCACACGACGGAACCGTTGCCCCGCGCCCGAGCGGGCAGAAGGGCCCCGATGCCCGGGCCGACCCGGCGCGGGCCCGTCGAGGAGGTCCAGCGATGCGGTGGCCGACGAACGGTCGACGGCACGAACCCGAGAGACGGCACACGGAACGGAGCGACGAATCCGACGAACAGCGCACGGAAGGGACGGAAGGGACCGAGCGGAAGACGGCGGCGCCCCGCCGCACGCCGGACGCCCGGTCGCGACCCCGCAGGGTCCCCTGGTACGTCGGTCTGCCGGTCACCCTGGCGGCGATCCTCGCGGTCTTCCTGGCCGCCGCCAAGCTGGACCTGCTGCCCGGACTGCCCAATCCCTTCGCCGAGCGCCAGATCGACCGGAGCCAGCCCGCCGTCCTCAAGTCCATCCAGGACATGAGCCGTTACACCGCGGCCGGCGGCAACTTCCAGGTCATCGTCGACCTGGACCAGGACGCGAAGTTCCTCCCGTCCCAGATCCTCGGCAAACGCACCCTGTACGTGGCCGCGGGCACCGTCGACGCGTACGTGGACCTGGGCGAGCTGGCGAACGGCGCGGTGACGGTCTCCGACGACCGGCGCTCGGCCACCGTCACGCTGCCGCACGCCCGCCTCGCGGACCCGGCGCTGGACGTGAAGCGCTCCTACGTGTTCTCCCAGCAGCGCGGGCTCTTCGACCGGCTCGGGGACTTCTTCTCCGGCAACCCCGGTGACCAGCAGAAGCTGGAGATCCTGGCCACCGACAAGATCAAGGCGGCCGCCGAGCAGACCGCGCTCACCGCGACGGCGGAGAAGAACACCCGGGCGATGCTGCAGAACCTGCTCACCTCGCTCGGCTTCACCACCGTGACCGTCACCGTCGTCCGCTGACGTCGGGCCGGCCGGGGCTTTCGGGGTCGCCGCCGAAAGCCCCGGCCGGCCGGTCAGACGGTGGCCAGGCCCAGGCCGTGGAAGGTCACCCGGTAGGGGCCGATGTCCTCCGCCTCGCTGCCCAGCAGCAGGTCACCGGGGGTGGCGACGCCCGCCGCGCGCGCGGTCGCCACGAGGGTCCCGGCCAGGGCCCGGCCGTCCGGCTCCCCCGGGCCTCCCGCGTCGAGGCGCCACCTGGGTTCGTGGTCGTCCGCCCAGGTCTCCCGTGTGCCGGGGTGCTCGGCGACGGTGCCCCAGCCCGCCGCGGCCGGGTCGGCGTCGTGCTCGGCGAAGGACGCCAGCATCAGCCGGCTGTCCGCGTCGATGTCGAACAGGCGCGGCGCCCCGCCGCCCGTCCGGCCGTAGAGCCGCATGACCTTGGCGATGCCGAGCGCGGCGAACTCGGCCGGCAGCGTGGTGAGGAACGCGGCGAGCGCTCGGTCACCGTCTCCCAACTCCGCGCCGACCAGCGGCCGGGCAGGCTCATCCCGGCGGTGGACGGGGCCCGGCGGGTGCCGAGGAAGCCGCCGATGGCGTTCTCCTCACCGTGGCCGAGGCCGAGGTACCAGTCCTCCAGCGGAGCGGTGGGCCGCAGGACGAGCTCCGGCCCCCGGCGGCCCGCCCGCAGTTCGAGCGTGTCGTGCGGACCGCGCCACCGCAGGAACGGCGCGCCCCAGGCCGGGGTCGGGCCGTAGTAGGGCCCCAGCGAGCCGTACGAACCGATCACCGACGCCTCGCCGAGTTCGTCGGTCAGTTCGGTCCGCGCCCGGCCGAAGGCCAGCACGTGGCCGGCGGCGTCGGGGCCGCCCCGTCCGGCCGGCACGGCCAGTTCGAGATGGGCCCGCCCCTCGGCGTAGCGGCGCTCGGACGGCCCGACCGGGCGCAGCCGCGGTCCGTCGGGTGACGCCCCGTCGGCGGGGCCGGCCCGGCGCAGGCCGAGGCCGTCGACGAGGGCCCGGGCGCCGTCCTCGGTCCAGCCGCCGGTCCGCGCCGCGAGGAGCCGGCGGGCCAGGCCGGCGAGCGGTTCGTCCACGGGAGTGAAGTGTTCTTCGAGCACGGGGAGATTCTGCCCCAGCGGGGCGGCGGGCCGGCCCGCCGCCCGGCCCCCTCGGACGGGTCAGGCCGCTCGGAGCGGCTCGGGCAGCGGGAAGCTCCGGCGCATCAGGGCGTCGAAGGCCGCGTCGGGAAGCAGCCGCTTGGCGAGCATGGTGGAGCGGGCCAGGGCGCCGACGGCGTAGCGGGCGCGGGGGCGCGCGGCGGTGGCGGCCCGGACCACGACCCGGGTGGCGGCCTCGGCGGGCACGGCGCCGTTGCGGCGGGTGAAGGTGCGGCCGCCGTACATCTCCGCGAGGCGGCTGCGGAACCCCGCGTACGGGTCGGCCGGGTCGGCCTCGCCGTGCATGGTGGCCACCGCCGTCGCGGCGAACCCGGTGATGGTCGGGCCGGGCTGGACGACCACCACCTCGACGCCGAAGGGGGCGACCTCCAGGCGCAGCGAGTCGCTGATCGCCTCCACCGCGTGCTTGCTGGCGTGGTAGAAGGCGCCGCCGGGCGGGGAGAAGCGGCCGGCCATGGAGGAGATGTTGACGATGCGTCCGCGCCCGGCGCGGCGCATGCCGGGCAGGACCAGCTGGGCCATCCGCACCAGCCCGAAGACGTTGGTGTCGAACTGGGCGCGGATCTCCTCCCGGCCGGCGGTCTCGACCGGCAGGTGGAGGCCGTACGCGGCGTTGTTGACCAGCAGGTCGACCTGGCCGTGCGCGGCCTCGACGGCGGCGACCGCGGCGGCCATCGAGGCCTCGTCGGTGACGTCGAGCGCCAGCGTGGTGATGCCCAGGCCGGCGAGGTCGGCGAGGGTCTCGGGGCGCCGGGCGGTGGCGTGGACCCGGTGGCCGAGCCGGTGGAGGGCGAGCGCGGTCTCCCGGCCGAGGCCGGAGGAGCAGCCGGTGATCAGCACGGTCCGTGCGGCGTCGGTCATGGCGAGACCTTTCGGTGCAGGAGGTCCCAGACGGCGGCTTCGGCGCGGTCGAGGTCCTCGGCGGGGAGGGTGTGCAGGCCGCCCGGGCGGCGGAGCTTGACGAGGCCGGTGAAGGCCCCGAGCGCGAGGGCGACGAGCTGGGCGGCGTCGCCTTCGCGGATCTCGCCGGCCCGCTGGCCGCGTTCGATGAAGTCGGCGGCGACGCGGTCGATCTCCTCGGCGAGGGCGCGGCTCTCGGGGGCGAGGAAGGTGTCGTGCTGCTGGTGTTCGAGGAAGACGAAGGCGTCCGGGTACGCGCCGGCGTAGCGGGTGAAGCCGCGCCAGAAGCGGCCGAACTCCGCCCGGATGCCACCGGCCGGTCCCCCTTCGGCGAGCGCGCCGGCGAGGTGGTCGAGCAGGGCGCGCTTGGCGTGCTGGAAGGCCGCGTTGCCGAGCGCCTCCTTGCTGGGGAAGTAGCGGTAGATGCTGCCCACGCCCACTCCGGCGCGCTGGGCGACGGCGGGCATCTGGGTGCCCTCGTAGGTGCGTTCGGCGAAGAGCGCGAGGGCGGTGTCGATCAGCAGGCGGTCGAGGTCGGGCTTCCTGGGTGCCACGGAATGAATATTCATTCCTCTCCTGGGCCCTGTCAATCCCCTCCCCCGCCCGCTCGGCCCCGTCCCCGCCCGACGAGACCCCGGCCCCGGAACCTTCCTAAGCTGGAACGGCTCTGCTGGACTACCGCTGGAAGGTGGGATCGACCGTGCAGCCGACCGAGATCAACGAGGTCCTGAACCGGCCGCTCAGCCAGGAGCTCCTGGCCCGGGCGCTGACCCGGCTGGCCTATGTCGCCAAGGACGGCACGCCCCGGGTCGTACCGATCGGGTACGCCTGGAACGGCTCGGAGATCGTGATGTGCACGGTCAAGAACGCCCCGAAGCTGGCGTCCCTGCGCCGGAACCCGGCGGTGGCGCTGACCATGGACACCGAGGCGCACCCGCCGAAGATCCTGCTCGTCCGCGGCCGGGCCGAGCTCGACGTCGTCGAGGGCATCCCGGACGAGTACCTGCGCGGGAACGGCGCCTACGAGATGACGCCCGAGCAGCGGGCCGCGTGGGAGGCCGAGGTCCGCTCGCTCTACGACGGCATGGTGCGGATCGTCGTCACCCCGACCTGGGCGAAGCTGATCGACTTCGAGACGACCCTGCCGAGCGCGGTGGAGGAGCTGATCCGCCGGCGGGACGAGCGCGACCGGACCTGACCCCGCCGCCGGATCACCCGCTCGCACCACTCGGGGTGACAGCCCGGACACCTTCCGCCATCGACACTGCTCAGTGGCGGTATCGTGGCCGCGCCCAACACGTGTGAAGGAGATCGGCATGGCAACTGGCAAGGTCAAGTGGTTCAACGCGGAGAAGGGCTTCGGCTTCATCGCCCAGGACGACGGCGGCCCGGACGTCTTCGTGCACTTCTCCGCCATCCAGACCACCGGCTTCAAGGAGCTCTACGAGAACGACGTGGTCGAGTACGACGTCACCCAGGGACCCAAGGGCCCCCAGGCGGAGAACGTCGTCAAGGTCTGACCGGAGCTGAACCACCGTGCCGGCACCCCGCCCAGGGATGCCGGCATCAGCCCGCTCCCGGCCCGCTCGTGGCCCGCTCCCGACCCAGCCTCCCGGCCCGCTCGTGGCCGAAAGGCCGCCGGGCCGGTTTCAAACGGCGTTCGAATACTCCGGGGTGATCGTTAGACTGCCGGGGTGAAGCTGACCGCAGACCGGATCATCGACGCCGGAATGGCCGTGTTCGCCGAGTCCGGCTACCACGGCCTCTCCATGCGGCGGGTGGCGGAGCGGCTCGACGCGCACGCCGGAAGCCTCTACTACCACGTGCCCAACAAGGCCGCGTTACTGCAGCTGATGGCCGACCGGGTGGCCCGCCAGGCGTATGACGCGGGCACCGAGGCACTCGCCGCACTGGACGCCTCCAGCGGCTGGCAGGCCCGGGTGACGGCGCAGACCGTCGCCCTGCGCCGGAGCATCCGGCAGCACCCCGGCGGGGCGATCATGTTCGCCGACAGCCCGAAGACGCTCAGCCCCGGCGCGCTGTCCGTGATGGAACGGCTGCTCGACACCCTCGCGGCGGCGGGCGTCCCGGCGGAGCAGTGCGGCACCGCCGCCGACACCGTGCTCAGCCACGTGACCGGCTACGTCCTCCAGGAGCAGAGCGAATCGCCGGTCGTACCGCCCGACCCGGAGGCCGTCGCCGCCCTGCACCGGCGCTTTCCCCGCACCGTCGCCGCGGCCGTCCACGACCAGGACGGGCAGTTCGCCCGCAGTCTGGAGCTGATCTGCGCCGGTATCGCCACGCTGCTCCCGCCCGCCGAACGGCCCTGACCGCCCGAGGTGACGGGCCCTCAGGCGGCGCCGGACGGCTCCGGCAGCGGGGCCCGTCCGGCGCACCCCACCACGCCGCACCCCGACGACGCACCCCGGCGACGCCACGCCCCAACCACGCCGCACCCCGACGACGCCGCACCCCGGAGCGCGCACGGCAGGGCGGCCTGACCCGATGGACGGCCGTGCCCCGGCAGACCGGCACGGCGGCCTGCCGATGGCCACCGCCGCCACCATGGCCGAGCTGCCGGGCGAGGAGGTGCCGGTGGGCTCCATCGACAAGGTCACCCGCTTCCGGCCCGCCCAGGTGCCCCCCGCGGGCCGCCGGACCGGACCGGCCACCGGCGCGAATGGCCCCATACCCTGACGGACCGTCGGGCCGGGGCCGGACGGACGGCCCGCGTTCACCGGAGCACCCTCCCCGCGTCACCCGCGGTCAGGAAGGGGTTTCATCCCTTCATCGATACCGTCAGGTTCCGGTAAAGGCGTTACGTCCCCGTATCGGCGCGGGCTGCCACGCGCGCCCCGTGCGCCGCTCCGCGGAACTGGCCCCACTCCGGTGCGGCACTAGGACAGGACCTGACCCAGATGGCTCCTACCTTGGTTCTCGGCAACGGAGAACGAACGACGAAGGCGGACACCATGACCGACACCACCACCGCGACCACGCCCGAGCAGGCCGCGGCGGCCGCCGCCGGCGGGGAGCGGGCGGAGCTGCTGGAGGCGCTGGGCAAGCAGCGGCACTTCCTCCGCTTCACCACCCGTGACCTCACCGACGAGCAGGCCGGGCGCCGGACCACCGTCAGCGAGCTCTGCCTGGGCGGTCTGATCAAGCACGTCGCGAGCGTCGAGCGCGCCTGGACGGCCTTCATCCTGGAAGGGCCCTCGGCGATGGGCGACTTCACCACCATGACCGAGGCCGACTGGGAGCGGCGGAACAACGACTTCCGGCTGCTGCCCGGCGAGACGCTGGCCGGTGTGCTGGAGGACTACGCCGAGGCGGCCCGCCGCACGGACGAGCTGGTCGCCGTCCTGCCCGACCTGGACGCCTCGCAGCCGCTGCCGAAGGCTCCCTGGTTCGAGGCCTCCGCACGCTGGTCGGCGCGCCGCGTCCTGCTGCACCTGATCGCCGAGACCGCGCAGCACGCCGGCCACGCGGACATCCTCCGCGAGGCCCTGGACGGCTCCAAGAGCATGGGCTGACGGGCGCCCCGCCGGGCCCGGAAACGCCGGTGTCCCCCGCGTCTCGACGCGGGGGACACCGTGCGGCCCCGGGGACCGGTCAGCGCTTGACCGCGACTCCGGCGTAGGCGGGGGCCGCCTCCTGCCAGCGTGGCGGGAGCTCCGCCCGCGGCCGCCAGAGCGGCAGTTGGACCAGGCCGGGGTCGACCAGCTCGAAGTCGCCGAAGAACTCCCGGACCTCCTCCTGGGCCCGCAGGACCAGCGGCGAGCTCGCGCGGCTGTAGACCTCGGTGGTCTCGGCGGCCGCCCGGGCGGTCATGAAGTCCTGGGTGCCGTGCGAGAGGATCAGCATGCTGCCCGGCGCCAGCGCGTCCCGCAGCCGGGCCACCGTCTCGGCGGCGCCCTCCTCGTCCCGGACGAAGTGCAGCACCGCCACCAGCATCAGCGCCACCGGCCGGGAGAGGTCGAGCGCCTCCTTCAGGCCCGGATCCCCCAGTATCGCCTCCGGGTCCCGCAGGTCCGCGTGCAGGACGCTGGTGTGACCGGCCGGGTGGTAGGCCAGCAGGGCGCGGGCGTGCGTGAGCACGATCGGGTCGTTGTCGACGTAGACCACCCGGGCGTCCGGAGCCACCCGGTGGGCGACCTCCGCGGTACTGCCCACGGCCGGGATCCCGGTACCGATGTCCAGGAACTGGCGGACGCCCCGGCCGACGGCGAACTCCACCGCGCGCCCGAGGAACTCACGGTTGATCCGGGCCCCGAGCCGGGCGTCGGGCATGGCCGCGATGACCTTCTCGGCGGCCTCCCGGTCGGCCGGGAAGTTGTCCTTCCCGCCGAGGTAGTAGTCGTACATCCGGGCCGGGTGCGGGGTGCCGGTGTTCAGCTCCGCCGGCGGCTGCCACTCCCCCGCCGCCACCGGCCCCGACCAGCCGGTCATCGCATCGTCCCGCATGAAATCCCCACTCGTCCTGACAGCAAGTCATCTCATCCTAAGCACACCGGGAATCCCCCACCCCGCCCCGGCCGCGCGACCGGCCCGGCGGCCCCGGTCGCCCGCACGGTGCTCACGGCCCTGACGCGCGCCCGCGTCAGGGCCGTTCGGCTTGGAGGCCGAGAGCCTGTCGACGGTGTGTCGACTCATGGAACGCTCCTTCGGGCCGGCCGGGAAACCCGGTGTCGGCGCAGGCGGGAATCGAGGGCGGCGCCGAGCACGCCGGGGGCGAGCGGACGCCTGACAAGTAATCAGAACCAAACGGATTTCAACGTCATGTGAAATGTCACATGCCTTGGCATCCTCCCGTCAAGAGCTCCGTCACGCCGAGATCAACCTGTGACTCGACGCGGCGCGCAAGGGGTTATCCCGCGCCGCGCCCCGCCGAGTGACCGTCACAAACGATTTTGGGCAAGGCACTTGAGGACGGCCAGCACGTGTGCTTCTCTTTGCTGCGTTGCTTTCTGTTGAGACTTTCGAACAGAAACGAACGGCAGCGGACTGCCGATCCCCCACCCCCCTCGCGCACCCTGGAGCGCCCCATGCGGATACCCCTGCGCCGAGCCGTGCCCCGAGCACTGAGCCGCGCGCTGCCCCGTGCGCTCGTCGCGCTGTCCCTCGCGGCGACCGGGCTCGGCACCGTCGTCCTCGGGACGGCCGCCCCCGCGGCGGCCCTGGACAACGGCCTCGCCCTCACCCCGCCGATGGGCTGGAACTCCTGGAACACCCTGGGCACCGGAGTGACCCAGGAGGAGGTCCTCCAGACCATCGACTTCATGGCCGCCAACGGGCTGGTCCAGGCCGGCTACGACACCGTCACCATCGACGACGGCTGGTCGCTCGGCCACCGCGACGGCCAGACCACCGACCTGGTGAAGACCGCCTACGGCGCGATGCAGCTCTACGACGCCAACCGCAACCCCACCAGCGGGACGGACGGCACCGGATTCGACCTGACCACCGGCCACCTCGTCCCCGATCCGGCCCGCTACCCCGCGCACACCGTCAACGGGCAGACCCTGAACGGGATCCAGTACCTGTCCTGGTACGCCCACAGCAAGGGCATGAAGTTCGGCCTCTACGCCACGGACACCTACACGACCTGCCAGGGCCGGCCCGGCAGCCTGGGGCACGAGGCCACCGACGCCGCCGACTTCGTCGCCTGGGGCGTGGACTTCGTCAAGTACGACGACTGCCCCTACGGACCGCAGATCATCGGGCCCGACGGCCACAACTACTGGACCCAGGGCGAGGGGAGGGAGCTGACCCGGTCGATCTACGCCCGGGTGCGCGACTTCCAGCAGGCGCTCGACGCCGCCTCCCGGGCCCAGGGCCGCCCGCGGGTGACCCTCAGCGTCTCCGCGCAGCCGGTGCACAGCGGGGTCCCCTACCTCCTCGCCGGTGACGACCCGGCCCGCACCGACCCGGTGGTGGTCGCGGCCGGCACCCCCGCGTTCGAGGCCCCCGGCTACGCCCCGACCGGGGTCTGGTGCGGACAGGTGGCCAACCTCTGCCGGATCGGCGGCGACCGCGGTCCGGACCTGGAGGGCGTGCTCTACGACGGCCAGCTGCAGACCGCCCTGAAGTACCCGGGCAACGTGCGGCCGGGCAGCTGGAACGACCTGGACATGATGTTCGCCGGCTGGCAGAACCCGTACGGCGTGTACGGCGTCACCGACACCTGCCCCTGCCACAAGCCGATGTCCGTGACCGAGTCGCGCGGCGAGATGTCGATCCTCGCCATGCTGGCCTCCCCGCTCATCTCCGGCGCGGACCTGCGCACCGCCGCGGACTCCCGGCACACCCGGGACGGCCTCACCTGGTCCACCGGCATCACCGCCGAGCAGCTCGCCGTCTACAAGAACGCCGATGTCATCGCGATCGACCAGGACCGGCTGACCAGGCCCGCCACCCTGGTCGGCGCCCCGCCCGCCGGCAGCACCGCCCCGATCGTCCTCAAGCGGCAGCTCGCCGACGGCGACACCGCCGTCCTGCTGGTCAACCAGGACCCGGCGGGCTACCGGAACGTCTCCACCACGCTCGCCGAACTCGGCCTGACCGGCCCCGGCTACTCGGCCAAGGACCTCTGGACCGGCGCCACCGGCAACGTCACCGGCGCGCTCGGCGCCCAGGTCGAGCCGCACGGCGTCGTCCTGTACCGCCTCAAGCCGCTGCCGGGCACCGGGCCGGCCGCGGTCATCGGCGACGGCCGCTACCACGGCATCAGCGCCGGCGGCACCGGCGGCCAGGCCCTGGAGGTCCAGGGCACCTGCAGCGCCCCCGACGGCTCCCCCACCGACATCAACACCTGGTGGAGCTGGCACACCTCCGAGCAGTGGAACTTCGCGCCGAACCCGGACGGCACGGTGCGCATCACCGACAACTGCTACACCGACACGCAGCGCCACGGCACGCTGACCGGCGCCGCCGCCGGTCAGCCCGCCCGGGTCCGGAACGCCTGGGACCCCGCCGACCCGGCCCAGAAGTGGCGCGTCGTCCAGAGCACCGCGACCGGCGCGCTGACCATCACCAACGTCGCCACCGGTCTCGTCCTCTCCGCGCCGCAGACCGCCGCGACCTCCCCGGTCGTGACCGGCCCGCCCGACGGATCGTTGGTCGGGCAGTCCTGGAGCCTGCTCTCCTGACGCGCCGTCCGCCGGAGACTCCCCCGTCTCCCGGCTCCGGCGCAGCGCCGGAGCCGGGGCCCCGTCCCACCCGACACCCCTTCTCTGGAGGACCCTTGCGCTCCCCCGGCACCGCACCACCGCGCCGCACCGCACGGTCGCGTCGCACGGAACTGCCGCGCCGCATGGCCTCGGCGCTGACCGCCCTGACCCTGTTCACCGGTGGCGGCGCCCTCGCCGTCGGCCTCGAACTCGCCACCGCACCACCCGCGCTCGCCCTGGACAACGGCCTCAACCTGACGCCGCAGATGGGCTTCAACAACTGGAACTCCACGCACTGCGGTGCCCAGTTCGACGAAGCCATGATCAAGGGCATCGCCGACCTCTTCGTCAGCAAGGGCCTGAAGGCGGCCGGCTACCAGTACGTCAACCTCGACGACTGCTGGGCGCAGCCGCAGCGCGACGGCGCGGGCGACCTCGTCCCCGACCCGGTCCGCTTCCCGCACGGCATCAAGGCGCTCGCCGACTACGTCCACGGCAAGGGGCTCAAGTTCGGCCTCTACTCCAGCGCGGGCGACCACACCTGCGACGTCAACGGCTTCCCCGGCGGGCTCGGCCACGAGCAGCAGGACGCCCGGCTCTGGGCCTCCTGGGGAGTGGACTACCTCAAGTACGACAACTGCCACAACCAGGGCGTCGACGCCCGGACCCGCTACCGGGCGATGGGCGACGCGCTGAAGGCGACCGGCCGCCCGATCCTCTACAGCATCTGCGAGTGGGGCAGCACCGGCCCGTGGGAGTGGGCCCCGCCGGTCGGCAACTCCTGGCGCACCACCGGCGACATCGACGACACCTGGGACAGCATGATCGCCATCGCCCAGGCCAACCAGGGCCTGGCCGACTACGCCAAGCCCGGGGCCTTCAACGACCCCGACATGCTGGAGGTCGGCAACGGCGGCATGACCGCGACGGAGTACCGCACCCACTTCAGCCTCTGGGCCGAGATGGCCGCGCCCCTGATGATCGGCACCGATCTGCGCACCGCCTCCCCGGAGACCCTGGCCATACTGACCAACACCGATGTGATCGCGGTCGACCAGGACCCGCTCGGCCGGCAGGGCTCGGTGGTCTCCAGCGAGAACGGTCTGGTGGTGATGTCCAAGCCCCTGGCGGACGGCGGCCGGGCGGTCACCCTGACCAACGAGGGCTCCTACGACGCCACCATCACCGCGACCGCACGGACCCTCGGCATCGCCGGAGCGAAGACCTACAAGGTCAAGGACCTCTGGTCGAAGAAGTCCAGCACGGGCGACGGGACCGTCAGCGCCGTCGTGCCGGGGCACGGGACCGCGATGTTCCGGGTCACCCCGGGCTCGCCCGTCCCCCCGCCCACCGGGGTCACCCAGCTGAGCGACCTCCCGTTCGGCACCGCCACCAACCAGTGGGGACCGGTCGAGCGGGACCGCAGCAACGGCGACATCCGGCCCGCTGACGGCCACACCCTCACCATCCGCGGCGCCGCGTACGCCAAGGGCCTGGGCGTGCACGCGCCCAGCGAGGTCGGCGTCCACCTCGGGGGCGCCTGCCGGAACCTGGTCACCGACGTCGGGATCGACGACGAGACCTACGGCAACGGCTCGGTCAGGTTCCAGATCTTCAGGGACGCCGCCCTGGCCGCCGACAGCGGGCCGATGACCGGCAAGGACCCCGCCAGACACCTCACCGCCGACCTCACCGGCGCCACCACCGTCCGTCTGGTGGTCACCGACGCCAACGACGGCACCAGCTACGACCACGCCGACTGGGCGGGCCCGCGGCTCGCCTGCGGCAGCGGTCCGGCCGCCGGTGCCCACCAGCTCTCCGACCTCGCCTGGGCCTCCGCCGGCAACAGCTGGGGCCCGGTCGAGAAGGACATGAGCAACGGCGAGAACCGGGCCCGGGACGGACGGACCATCACCATCGCGGGCACCACGTACGCCAAGGGTCTGGGCGTCAACGCGCTCAGCCAGGTGGTCTACTTCCTCGGCGGCTCCTGCACCTCGCTCACCACCGACGTGGGGGTGGACGCCGAGGCGAGCGGCCGCGCGAGCGTCTCGTTCGAGATCTACAAGGACGCCGTCAAGGTCGCCGACAGCGGCCTGATGACCGTGACGTCGGCCCCCAGGCACCTCACCGCCGACCTGACGGGCGCCGAGGAACTGCGCCTCGTGGTCACCGACGGCGGCGACGGCACCATCAGCGACCACGCCGACTGGGCGGGCCCCGTCCTCAGCTGCTGAACCACCCGCACGGCTCGAAGGCGCGGCGCCGGACCTGGTCCGGCGCCGCGCCCGGGCCGTTCCCCCGCCGGGAGCACCGGCCGACCCCGTGCCGGGAGCGCCGGGGCGGGTGTCACGGGAGCCGGTCGGGGTCGGAGGCCGGCAGGTCGGACGGCTGCCACTCGATCATCATGATGGTGGCGTCGTCGGTCAGCGTGCTGTCCTGGTTCTCCAGGAGGGCGTGGATGAGACGGCGCAGCGCCTCGGGGGCCGCCTCGCCGGCCGCGGTGGCGCGGATGACGAAGTCGGCGAAGCGCTCCAGCCCGAACATCTCGTGGTTGGTGCCCTTGGCCTCGATGACGCCGTCGGTGTAGAGGAGGATCCGGTCGCCCGGCCGGAGCGAGAAGGTGTGCACGGCGCGCGGACCGCCCGACAGACCCGACAGCCCCAGCGGTGGCTCGGCGGTACGGGTCAGGGCGTCCGCGACGACCTCGTGGCCCCGGATCAGCAGCGGGGGCGGGTGGCCGCAGTTGGACCAGTGCAGGGTGCCGGTGGCGAGGTCGAGCCGGGCGAAGATGCCGGTGGCGAAGCGGTCCGGGAACCAGCGCTGCAGGGCGTCGTCGATGGTGTCCACGAGGTCCGGGAGGTCGGCGCCGTTGCGACGGGCGTTGCGGCAGGCCGCCAGGGCGACCGCGGCGGTCAGACCGGAGGCGAGGTCGTGCCCCATCGCGTCCAGCACGGCGGCGTGCAGGACGCCGGCGGCCAGCGAGTGGTCGAAGGCGTCACCGCCGAGGTCGTAGGCGGGCTCCAGGACGGCGGTCGAGATGACCTGGCCGTTGCAGACGGTCCGCAGGGGGAGGAAGGCCCGCAGCATCTCGGCCGGCAGGCTCATCGTCTCCACCCGCGTCCCCCGGGCGTAGCTGTCGCTGGTGTCGCGCTTCGAGGTGATCACCATCGCCAGCATCGCGGCGAGGAGCCGGCAGCGGCGCACCGCGGCGTTGTCGAGCGCGGCGGTCCGCACGCCCAGGACGCCGAGCCGCTCGGCGCCGTCGACCAGCGGGAACCAGGCGAGCAGCTTGCCGTCGTCGCTCTCCGCCACCCGCAGCCCCCCGGTGCGGTACGTCCAGCCGGCCAGCGTGCCTTCGATCGGGAGGGCGGCACCGCCGCCGAGGGCGAACAGGTGGTTCTGCTGGATGTCGGCCAGGTACACGGTACTCACGCCGATGCCGAGGGTCTGGGCGTACTGCTGGGCCAGTACCGGGACGTCGGCCGGGTCGAGCGTGCGTCGCGTGGTGAGGAACTGTTCCATCAGCTGCTCACCCAGGTTGAGCGGCAGGGTCTCGTCGGTCATCGCTCCAGCCGAGCCGGGCCGGACCGCGCCGTCCAGCCGACGCGGAGGGAACCGGGCCGGAGTCACCCGCACGTGGGCCGCGCGGTCGGCCGGACGGTGGACCGGGACCGTCCCCGGCACGCCGGGGGGGGCGAACCGGGGGGCGGTCAGGCGGGGTGCCCCGCGTCGATGTCGGTGACGTCGCGGAAGGTGAGCGGCGCACCGTCCGCGGTGGTCCGGGTGTCGACGGGGTCGAGGAGGAAGCCGGTGTGGTCGCCGCCGTCGGTCCGGGCGTGGACGCGGCCGGCGAAGTGGGCCGCCGCGTCCGCCAGGACGGGCGCCCCGCCCGGGCCCGGCGTCCAGCGGACGTCCGCGAACTTGTCGGTGTCGTCGCCGGTGCGCCCGCCGAACAGCTCGGCGAGGTCGTGGCGGTGCCGGGGCAGCAGGTGGACCACCAGGAACTCCGCGCGCGACGCGACGGCGTGGGTGTGGTTCGCCTTGGAGATCCACACCGCGAAGCGCACCGGCCGGATCGAGCACTGACCGGCGAAGCCGACCAGGCACCCGGCGCGCTCCCGGCCGACGGCCGTGGTGACGACGTACACCGGGTAGTCCAGCAGGGCGGCGAAGGCGTCGAAGTCGGGCATGGGTGTCGCTCCTTCCGTGCGGAGGCCGCGGTGGCGGCGGCGGGGTGCGTCCGGTCCTTCGCTGCCCGCTCCCGCGGCCGCCATTCCCGGGCGGCCGTTCGTCGGGCCCTCGCACGCGCGCCCCCGGCCGAAACCTACGTCGGTCGGTCCGGCGGCGCCCGCCGGGAGGACGGCGGCCCTCAGCGGCGGTGGCGGCCGGTGGGGCGCCGGGAGGTGAACGCCGGCCGCGAGGCCGGGAGGAAGAGGCGGGCCACCTCTCCCCCGAGGTTGACGCCGATGGCCAGGGCCATCGCGGTGGCGCACGCCCGGCCGACCCAGCTGCACCCGGCCTCGGGCCGGCCCTGGACGAAGGCGAGCATGCCGAAGTACAGCACCGAGCCGGGCATCAGCGGCCCGAGCGCCGCCGTGACGTGCGGCAGCGCGGACATCGCCCGGTAGCGGGCCATCAGCTGGCCGAACAGGCCGACCAGCCCGGCGGCGAGCCCGGTGGCCACGATCGGCTCGACGCGGGCGCCCGCCAGGACGGCGTAGGTGGTCCAGCCGACGGCGCTGTTGAGGACGACCGGGGCCAGGGTGGCCCGGTCGGTGCGCAGCAGGACGGCGAAGGTCAGTGCCAGCAGCATCGCGGCCGCGAGTTGGAGCGGCGGGTTCACCGTGCTGCCCGGCGCCCCGTCGGGGGTCAGGTCGGCGTCGTTGCTGACGCCCAGGTACAGCACCGTCATGACGCCGATCACGATGCCGGCCATCAGGTACAGCACTTCGAGCAGCCGGGCGGCCGCGGTGAGGTAGAAGCCGGTCAGGCCGTCCTGGGCCGCGGCCACCAGCGGGCGGCCCGGCAGCAGGGCGAACAGCCCGCCGGTGATGACCACGGAGCCGCGCAGGTGGAGCCCGTTCAGCGACAGCAGGCTGCCGATCGTCGCGGCCGGCGTCGCGGCGGCCACGAAGCCGTAGAACTCGGGCAGGTCGTGGCGGGCGACCAGGGCGGCCAGCCGGTCACCGGTCAGGGCGGCGACGAAGGCGGTCCCGAAGACCAGCCAGGCCCGGCCGTCGGCCCGGCCGCCGACCAGCAGGGTCGCGGAGCCGGCCAGCAGCCCCGAGGCGAGGACGAGGAGCCAGCCCGGGTACGGGGGCCGGCGGCCGAGCAGGACGGTCAGCCGGTGCCGGGCGTCCTCGGCCGCCACCTCGCCCGCCGTGATGGCGGTGACCAGGCGGAAGACGGCGGCGAGCCGGGTGTAGTCGCTGGCCGGACGGCGGACCGCCCGTTCGGCCGTCAGCGGCGCGACGTCCGGCGTCGGCTGGTAGGAGATCGCCACCAGGGTGTAGGTCACCTGCGGCTCGCAGGGGTACACGCGGTAGGCGTGGGCGACGCCCAGCATCGCGCCCTCCACGTCCTCCGCGGACTCGCCGCTGGCGAGCAGCGCCTCGCCCACCCGCAGGGCGAGGTCCAGGACGCCCGACGCCTCCGCCGGGCCGGGCCGCTGCCGCGCTTCTCCGCCGGCCGCGAGCGGGCGTTCGGCCATCGGCATGCGCACCAGTGGCCGCATCCGGTCCGGCCAGGGCGTGTCCCCGCGACCGGCGCGCCCCGGGACGCTTTCCCCGTCGGCGGGCGGCCGGGGGGCGACCAGCCCGCCGCGGGCGTCCTCGGGCCCGGGGCCGCCCGGCGCCGCCGGGTGCGGGGCGGGGGTCGCGCCCGGCTCCGGCCCGGGGTCGCCGGCGTCGGGCCGCCGGCCCGGGTGACCTTGCTCCGACACCGCCGCTCCTCATCGTCGTGCCGCGCACCGGAGCGGTCACCTGCGGCGGGGTGGCCGCTCGGCGGCGGTGCGGGACCATCACGTTCCACTACGGATGGTCATGACCCTGCTACCCAAAGTGACCTGCGGGGGAACGCCCAGGGCGGCGCGCGGGCCGCTGCCCGGCGTTCGGCCGGTCCCGTACGCTCGGCCGACCGGGTGGCCCCGCCGCCTGCGGAGCACGGCCGGCCCGCCGTCGAGAAATCCGCTGGCGGGCCCGCTCCCCCATTGGCGATCATCGGCGGTATGAACGATCAACCCGTGCGATGGACCCAGGCGACCGTCTACCCCGACATGTGGGTCGATCCGGACAACGACCCGCGCAACGGCGACGGACCCGCGCCGGACGGCGAACTCGCGACGCTGATGGGCTACCTGGCGGACTACCGTGCGACCCTGCTGATGAAGTGCGAGGGCCTGGAGCCGGAGCAGCTCGCCCGCCGGTCGGTCCCGCCGTCGACGATGTCGCTGCTCGGCCTGGTCCGCCACCTCGCCGAGGTCGAACGGGACTGGCGGAACTGGCTGGACGACGCCGAGCCGCTGCCCAAGCTGTACGGCAGGCGTGACGCGGACTTCGACGACGTGGTCGGCGAACGGTCCGCCGTCGACGCCGCGTACGCCGACCTGGCGCGTGAGCAGGCGGCGACCGACGCCGCGCTGGCCGGGCACCCCGACCTCGGCGCGCGCCTGGAGAAGGACGGGATCGCCGTCCGGGAGCTGCTGGTGCACCGGATCGAGGAGTACGCCCGGCACTGCGGGCACGCCGACCTGCTGCGCGAGTGCGTCGACGGCCGGGTGGGCCAGTAGCGCCCCCTCCTACCGAAGCCCGGGGCCCCCGCCGACACGCGCGCGGGCGTCTGCCTGGGGGGCGACGCCAGACTCCTGGCCGCGGGAGCGTCCGGGTCGGCGCCTTCACCGGGAACATGACGGACAAGCTGGTGATGATCCACGGCGACCTGCGCGCCGGCGTGACGGTGCTGTCCGCCGAGTTCGCCCCGGAGCTCGTCGGTGGGGCGCCGCACGGCCCGGTGATCGCGCCCCCGTACCTCGACGGCTACGCCCAGGACATCGACCCGGCCGCCGTCCTGGTCCCCGAGGTCCTCCGCACGGAGGCGGATGACGGCCCGGACGAGTACCGCGGCTTCGACGCCCCGGAGGTCCACGGCGGCCGGCTGCTGCGCCACATCGAGGAGGGCCTCCCGATCACCCTGCCCCGGTGAACCCGGCGGGGGTGCGGCCGGGCCGTCCGGGCAGCCTGGGCTGCCCCTTTGGCGCTCGTCCCACGGGGGGTAAACCCCCGCATCAATCGGAGGCCATCCGCAGCGCGCCGCCATGGAATCGCAGGCGATGATCGATCCCACGACACGGTAGGCGAGTTGAGGGGTCATAGACATGGCACGGCATCACCAGCACATCGGCCGACGGGGGCTACTGGCCGCGGCGGCCGTCGCGATCGGAGCGGTCCTCGCTCCGGTCGCGGCCCAGGCGGCGCCGGCGGCATCGGCGGCACCGCCCGTCGAAGCGGCCGGGACGAGCGGTGTGGTCCGCGCGCTGGACCGGGCGGCCCACCCGCTGCGCTCGACCGAACCGGGCCGCGGCACGGCCGACCTGCGCGCCCTGGGGGCGATGATCGGCGACGCGAAGGTGGTCGGGCTCGGCGAGGCCACCCACGGCTCCCACGAGTTCTTCGCCATGAAGGAGCGGGTCTTCCGCCACCTCGTCGAGGAGAAGGGCTTCACCACCTTCGCCCTCGAACTCAGTTGGTCCGCCGGGCTCCGGATCGACGACTACCTGCAGACCGGCCGGGGCGGCGACGCCCGCAGCGTCGCCAAGGCGGCCCTGGCCGACTCCCCGTGGGACCGCGAGGAGTTCGTCAGCCTCATCGAGTGGATGCGCGACTACAACCGCCACCACCCGGACCGCACCGTCCACTTCATGGGCGACGACATCGGCGCGCCCTCGCTCGACGACGCGTTCTTCGCCCGGATCACCGACTACGTGCGGCGGACCGACCCGCAGGCCCTCGCCCGGCTCGACGCGTTCTACACCGGGCTGCGCCCGATCGACGACGTCTTCGCCTACCTGGGCCGGCCGCTCGCCGAGCGCCGGCGACTCGCCGCGCAGGCCCAGCAGGCCCTCGACCTGGTCGGCGGTCTGCGGGGCAGCGACCCGGAAGCCGCCGCCTGGGCCGAGCAGAACGCCCGCTCGGTCGCCCAGACCGCCACCTTCCTCTCCCTCGATCCCGGGGACGCCACGACGCTGCCCGAGTTCGAACGCTTCCGGGACGAGGTGATGGCGCAGAACGTCATCTGGTGGCAGCGGCGCACCGGCGGGAAGGTGCTGCTGTCCGCCCACAACGACCACGTCGGCCGCCTCGCCGGCGACCCGGCGCTGTACCCCAGGACGCAGGGCGCCTACCTGAACGACACGATGGGCCGCGACTACCTGCCGGTCGGCTTCACCTTCTACCAGGGATCGCTCCTCTCCAAGGACGCCGCCCTGGGCGGCCCCTGGAAGACGTTCACCGCGGGGCCGCCCACCTCGGACCTGAGCGAGTACACCCTCGACCAGGTCCGCTACCGGGACTTCTACCTGGACGTCCGCACCGCCCCGGCCGCGGCCAGGGCCTGGCTGAGCGGCACCCGGCCCGTCCGCACCTACGGCACGCAGTACCCGTACCCGCCCGGGAACGTCGCGCTCGGCACGTCCTTCGACGTCCTGGTCCACCTCCACGACATCCGGGAGGCCGACCGGACGCCGTAGGTCCGGGGCCGGCCGGGCCGGCTACTTGCTCCGGACGCTGCCCAGCGGCTCGGGGTCCGCCCCGAGGGCGGTGAGCGCCGCCTGCCAGTCGGCGTCGTCGGCCTGGAGGGTGCTGCGGAGGAAGGCCGTGGTGAGCCGCCGGATCAGGGCGACCCGCGCGGGGCTCTCGTCGGTCGTCTCGGCGACCTCGTACCCGACGATTCCACCGAGCGAATGCTCCGCGCCGAACAGGGTGAGCAGGCTCTTGCGGCCCGGGCTGTGGGTGTAGGGGTCGGTGAACCAGTCCGGGCCGCGGGTGGACAGGTGGGACTGGTCGCGGTCCCCGGCGACCACGAGGGCCGGTGTGGTCATGGCCTCGAAGGACGGCTTCAGGAAGGGCAGGTGCTCGGCGGCGAACGGGGTCAGGTCGTCGCCCAGACCGGCCGCCGCCAGCAGGACGCCCGCCTTCACCCGGGGATCGGCCATGGACGCGCCGGGAACGCCGTCGGCGTCCAGGACGCGCGCGCCGAGCAGCGCGCTCGCCGTCTGGGCGCCCCAGGAGTGGCCGGCCACGGCGACCCGGCCGCGGTCGACGCGCCCGCCGAGGCCCGGCACGGCGGCTTCCAGGACGTCGAGCCCGTCCAGCACGCGCGTGAGGTCCTCGACGCGCAGGCGCCAGATCCGCGGGGTGCGCGGGTCGTCGGCCGGGATGCCGAGGGTGCGGGAGTCCAGGTGGGTGGGCTGCAGGACGACGAAGCCGTGGGCGGCCCAGTAGTCCGCGAGCGGGGCGTAGCCGTCCATCGACCAGCCGAAGCCGTGCGAGAAGACGACCACCGGCAGGCCGCGGCCGGTCGCCGGGGCGGACACCCGGACCTGGAGGTCCTCGCCGCGGCCCGGGGCGGGCAGAACGACCGGCTTGGCGGAGAGCACCGTGGCGGGTGCGTCGGTGCTGTGGGGGACTGACATGGAGGGGCCTTCCGTTCGGGTTCGCTGCGCAGGTGGCTTCGGTGGGCCCGGCGGCGGGTGGCACCGCGGGGCCGGGAATCGGCGATCGTGGGCGCTCCGCCGTCCGGTGGAGACGGGACAGCCGGTGGACGGCATGGTCGGTGGCCCCGTGTTCTGCCATCATGGCCGAAACGGAACCTCGCTCCGCAAACGATACGGAACAGCGTTCCGCTTTACAAGCGTCGGTCACCGACCGTCGGTCACCGACCGAGAGCCATCGATCGTCGGTCATCGACCGTCGGTCATCGATCGAGAGCCATCGATCGTCAGTCGTCGATCGTCAGTCGTCGACCAGGTCCGTCACGGCCCGGGTCGGTCATGGGAGGAGTGCCGTGGTGAACGACAGCGACCAGGGCGCGGAGAGCGCAGCCGGGTCCAGGCGAAAGGACGCCCGGCGCAACCAGCAGGCCCTGCTGGACGCGGCCGCCGCGGCCTTCGTCACCTCGGGGGTCGAGGCGCCGGTGCGCGACATCGCGGCCGCCGCCGGCGTCGGGATCGGTACCATCTACCGCCACTTCCCCACCCGGGCGGACCTCGTCATCGCGGTCTACCGCCACCAGGTCGAGGCGTGCGCCGAGGCCGGCCCCGCCCTGCTGGCGAGCAGCCCGTCACCGCACGCGGCGCTCGCGCGGTGGGCCGGCCTCTTCGTCGACTTCCTGGTCACCAAGCACGGCCTGGCCGCCGCGATGCAGACCGACAGCGCCGGCTTCGAGACCCTGCACGCCTACTTCCTCGACCGCCTCCTGCCGGTGTGCACCCTGCTCCTCGACGCCGCGGCCGCCGCCGGCGAGACCGACTCCGACCTCACCGCGTACCAACTCATGCGCGGCATCGGCAACCTCTGCATCGGCGCCGACAGCGACCCCCGCTACGACGCGCGCCCGCTGGCCGCGCTCCTCGTCGCCGGCCTGCGCCGCCGGCCCTGAGGGGCCGCCCGCCCCCGCTCCCCACGCCCGACGACCGCGCCTCCCGCCACTGGCCGGGAGGCGCGGTCGTCGGCACCGGTCAGTAGCCGACGGTGAAGCGGCGCTGCACGAAGCGCGGCAGCTCCGCCTCGTCGACCAGGGCGACGGCGGCGTCCTCCGCCGAGATCCGGCTGCGCCCGTCCGCGTCGACCACCGGCTGGTCGCCACCGATCCGGAACCGGCCGGTGCGCTCGCCGGGGGCGATGTCCTGCGCGGGGCTGAAGTACGTCCAGAGCCGATTGGACTGGCGCAGGACGTTCAGGGCGTCCCGGCCTCCGCGCACGGAGGCGGCGTACTCCTCCGGGAGTCCGAGTGCGGCGAGGATCCCGTGCAGGCGCTCGTCGGAGTCGGCCAGCACCAGCCCCGGCTCGATCTCCAGGCTGCCCGCTCCGCCGATGACGATCAGCCTGGTCCGGGGGTGACTCTCCAGGGCCTTCACCAGGGCCCGCGCGGCGGTGGCGTAGACCGTCGGGTCGGCGATCGAGCGGCGCACGGTGTCCGCGATGTCGCGGGCGCCGTTCCCGGGCTGGAACCCGCTGATCAGCACGTCCAGGCCGGGCAGGACGTCGGCGACGCCGGCCGCGTCGAGGACGTCGACGCTCTTCCAGGTGACGTTCGCCCGGGCCTCCTCGATCCGGGTGGCGTCCCGGCTGAAGGCGGTGACGTGGTGCCCCCGGCCGAGGGCTTCGGCGACGACGCGGCTGCCGATGGTGCCCGTGGCCCCGATCACTCCGATGTGCATGGCTCTCCCCTGTCTCATGCTGCGGCCCGGCTCATGCTGCTGCCTCGTGCTGCCGCACTTGCGAACGCCGGTTGTTCACGGCGTAGCAAAACTATACGGCGTGCAGTTTTGATATGGCAACCAGCACGGAGACGCTGTAGAGCCGCGCGGTAGAGTGACGGCGTGGCAAGCACAGACGCGGGAGAGACCGGCACCGGAACCCCTGACACGACGACCGCGGGCGCGGGACGGACCACGGGGCGCCGCGAGCGGCTGCGGGCCGAGACCACCGCCGAGATCAAGAAGGTCGCGCTGGAGCTGATGGCATCGGGCGGCCCCGACGCGATCACGCTGCGGGCCATCGCCCGCGAGATGGGCATGACGGCCAACGCCATCTACGGGTACTTCGCCACCCGCGACGACCTGGTCACCACGCTGATCGACAACGTCTACAGCTCACTGGCCGACGCCGTGGAGGCCGCTTGGGCGGCCGCCCCCACCGGGGACCCGGCGGCCCGGATCCGGGCCTGGGCCGACGCCTTCCGGGACTGGGCCCTGGCCAACCCCGAGGGCTTCCGCCTCGTCTACGGCGACCCCGTCCCCGGCTACCGGCCCCCCGAGGGCGGCGCCGCCCCGGACGCCGCCCACCGGGTCTGCACCGGCATCACCGCACTCGCGGCCGAGGCCTGGCCGTACGCCGAACCCCGGTACTCCGACAGCGAGTTCGCGTGGTCCGACTTCGACCCCGGCCTGCTCGACAAGGTCCGCCCGGCCTTCCCCGACCTGCCCCCCGCCGCCGTGGCACTCGCCCTGCGGACCTGGAGCCACCTGCACGGCCTGGTGTCACTGGAGATCTACGGCCACCTGCGGACCCAGACCCTCAGCCCCGGGAAACTCTTCCGCGAGGAACTGACCCAGCTCGTCCGCTCCCTGGGCATCCCCCCGCGGGGGTGACCCTCACGGGTCGCGGCACCGCTCCGCCCCACCGATCCGCACCAGAGGACAGGACTCCACCCGGTGGACGACGGGAACCACGACGGGCTCGGCACCTACTGGGACCCGCTGCCCACCGCCCGGCGACTGCTCACCGACCAGCCGCACCTGGACCGGTTCAGCGGCCACTGGGACGAGCGCAACTGGCGCAACGTCCCGGGCCCGTTCTACGGCGCCGACACCGACAGCCTGCAACTGGGCCGCCGCGACGCACCCTTCCACCTCGCCCACGACGACGACCACGGCCCGTTCTCCGGCCGGGAGTTCGTCTACCGCCAACCGGTCGGCGCGGCACAGACGCGAGACCTGCTGGACGGCTGCGCCCTCGGTCACGGCGGCTTCGCGATGGACGGCGACGACCACTGGACCGTCCCGGCCGTGCGCGAGTGGTGGCAGGAGCGCGGGCGGGTACGCGAATGGGCCGTCGAAGCGGCCGACCGCTGGTCGCGCGCGCGTGGCGAGCACCGCGAGCACTACCGGGACGCCGCCGGCGGCCTGCGCGACTACATCGCCCACCTCGACCACGGTCTGGAGGAGTACCTGCGCGGCTACCTCCTCTGGCTCGCCGAGCGCCGCCCGCGCCGCCCAGGCGAGTCGCTGCCCCTTCTGGAGCGGCCCCGGCCCGGTGCGACCCTGCCCCCGACCGTCGGCACGGCACCGACACCCGCACCCGCACCCGCACCCGGGGCAGGAGCCACGGCCGGGGAGCCGGTGCTCGCCAGCTACTTCGTGGCGGTCCCCGAACCGGTGACCGGCTCGGGCCTGCCCCGGACGAAGCTGCTGACCACGGCGTCCGACTGCCTGATCGACCGGCTGCCGCAGGACGGCTGCTGGTTCCCCACCGCGCAGGACGCCCTGGCAGCCTGTGCACCGCTCGACGTACCGGCGGCGGCCCGGCTCTACGCCCTGCTGGTACCGGCCGGCCATGCCGCCGCCCTCGCCACCGACATCCGCGCGGCAGACGGCCACGAACCGGTCCTGCTCGCACGACTCGACGGCCGAGCCGACGACCCCGACGACCCGGCCACACCCGAGCGCGGGCACCAACTCGGCTGGGAGGTGCTCGGCTACGACCACGGCCTGCTGCACAGCTGGCTCTGCAACGACCTGTACCGGGAAGCCGTGCACGCCCTCGGCGTCGACACCGACGACCGCGGACTGCTCTCCGGCCGGGAAGCGGCCGAGCGCGTCGCCACCTGGGCCAACGGCCTCGGCGACACCAAACCCGTCACCTGGTTCCCGGCCGCCCTCGTCGAATGGAACGCCCCGATCGAGACCCACTTCGAGCCGATCACGACCGAAGCACCCCGCCCGCCCCGGCCGTGGTGGCACCGCTTCACTGCCGGATGAAAGCACTCGGCCCGGTCTGGGTACTGCTGCTCCGCTCCCCGGGGATGGCCGGTGCCGACGGCGCGGGCGAACTCCGGTGGGTGGGTGGCATTTCGCTGGTACTGCGTCACCGCCGAATTACTGTGCGTTCCGCCGGGAGTGGATATGACGCCCAGTCATCGGAATGTCACGCATTTCCCCGAACGGATACCGGACCCTCTTCTACGGGCGGCCGGCGGTAGTCGGTTCATCACGCATCGCTTTCGCTCCGCCAGGCAATTGCCGGGCGGAGCGCGGTCCGCCGCATTTCGCCCGGCCGGGGTGGCCGGTTCCGGGGGGCGGGCTCAGACGTCCAGCCCGGCCTCGATGCGCTTGAGGCTGTGCCGGGCGAGTGCCAGATTGGCCCGCGAGCGGTCCAGGGCCAGGTAGAGGAAGAGCGAACCACGCGCGCCCGCAAGGGGCCTGATCAGGTGGTACTGGCCGCCGAGGGTGATCAGGATGTCCTCGATGACATCGTCGATCGACAGCGCCGCCATGGCCCTCAGCTTCGCCCGGACGACCTCGGTGTTGCTGGCGGCCGCGACCTCCAGATCGAGCTGCTGGTTCCCCCCGAGATGCCCGAGCGACATACCGCTCTCGTAGTCGACCAGGGCCACGCCGATGGCGCCCTCGATGCCCATCGCGTCCGTGAGTGCGCTGTCAATGTTCATGGCCTGTTCGTCCTTTGCGTGCCATCCGGGCGGAACCCCCGTGTGCAGGAATCAAAGTAGCAAGAAGGTCATCAGGTGTGGCCACCGCACGGAAATGGTGAAATAAAGTACGCTGCCAGCGGTTCAGAAAGCGAAGGGGTACCGGTGCACGCGCTCGAAGCTTCCCTCTCCGATGTGCTCGACTCCCCCGGAGTGGTCGGCGCCGCGCTCGTCGACGCCGTCACGGGCCTCACCTATCGGTCCGCCGGGGAGCACCGACTGCTCGGGACCGGAGCCGAACTCGCCGAGCTGGCCAACCTGATCGGCGAACGGCTGTGCGAGGCCGGGGCGGAGGGCGAGTTGGAGAGCCTGGTGGTCACCAGCACCCGCCACCACCACGTCGTCCAGGTGGTCCCCCGGCAGGGCGACCCGCTGCTGCTGGCCACCGTGCTGGACCGCGGGCAGACCAACCTCGCCCTGGCGATCCGCCAGAGCACCGACCGGGCAGAGGCCCTGCTGGCATGACGGGCCGTCTCCACGACCCGGCCGCGCCCGCGTCCCCACTCGTGTCTCCCGCCGCACGCAACGTTCCCGCGCTCCTGCTGACGCTGCGCCAGGGCGAGTTCACCGGCTCGGTCACCGTCTCCAGCGCGCCGGGCGGCACCATCCACCTGGAGCGGGGGCTGGTCACCGCGATCGAGACGCCCGGGGCCCCGACCGTCGAGACCCTGCTGCTGAAGTCGCGGCGCGTCGGCGAGGCGGACTGGTCCGCCGCCGAGACGGCCGCCGCCGCCAACGCCCAAGGCCTCACCGGCCTCCAGGGCGGCGACCTCGGCGCGGCACTGGTGGCCCAGGGGTCGATCGGCGCCGCCGAACTCGAACTGGTCTGCGCGGCCGCCGCCTTCGACGGCGCCTTCGCCCTGGTCCTGAGCCCGCCCGGCAGTTGGGAGGTGGCCGAAGCGGCCGCCCCCGCCAGGATCGCGCTGCGCCCCGGCATCGAGCCACAGCGGCTGTTCGAGGAAACCGGCCGGCGGGTGGCCCTGTTGACCCGCCTCTGGGGGCCGCCCGGACAGCTCGCCCGCAGCCGGATCCGCCCGGCCACCCCGGCCGGGTCGACGGCCCTGCGGATCCCGGACCGCTACCGGGAGATCCTGGTCGCCGCCACCGGGCGGCGCACCGCGCGCGACATCGGGTTCGCCCTCGGGCGCGGACTGTTCGCCGTGCTGCTCGACCTCGCCCGGATGGACGCCCGGCAGCTGCTCCACCGCGAGCCGGTGGTCCCGCCCGCCGCCGTGCCGAGCGTGGCGCCGCGCGCGCCGCACACCGGCCCGCCGCCGGCCACGACCGGGCCGCTGCCCCGCCGGGTCCCCGTGCGGCGCGGCCCGGAGGTCCTGGACGGACCGGCCGCGGCCGGCGGGCTCACCCGCCTGCCCACCCGGCCCGAGGGCCCGGCTGCCGCCTCCGGCCAGCCATCGAACGTTCACCGCGCCGAGCGGACCGAGAAGACCGAAGAGACCGAGAAGAGCGCACCATGAGCAGCCAGACGTCATCCGCAGCACTCGTCGACGAGTTGAAGTCCCTCCGTGACCGGGTCGTGGGCATCTCCGAGAGCGTCATCTCGACCGCCGACGGCCTGCTCGTGGCCGCCGACACGGCCGCCGTCCATCCCGAGTCGGCCTCCGCGCTGTCCGCCGCCATGCTCGGCCTCGGCCGGCGCACCGCCGCCGAGGTCGGCCTGGGCGGCCTGCGCGACGTGGTCACCCGCTGCAACGGCGGCTACGTCGTGGTGCTGGCGATCGGCGAGCAGGCGCTGCTGATGATCCTGGGCGACGAGGGCATGGATGTCGCCGGTCTGCACCGCGAGGCTCCCGCCACGATCCAGCGGCTGGGCGAGCTCCTCGGACTGGTCCCGACGCGCTAGGTCCCGGACCGGGGCCGCCGGCGCGGCCCGGGCCGCCGACGGGGGCCCGGACCGGGGCTACCGCCGCGGGCCGTAGTCCCAGTAGTGGTCGGGGTAGTCGCCGCACGGGTACTGCATCAGCGGCGCCTGCGGAGCGGTACTGCGGTAGGTGACGGCGAGGCACTGGTGGCTGTTGTCGTTGACGAACCGCATGCCGCGCGGCCACTTCTCGATCTTCCAGGACTGCCCGGGGCTGCTCCGGCACTCCGACTGGACCACCTCGGCGGTGGCCCGGGTACTGGAGTCCCGGACGGACAGACAGAGGGCGCTGTTGTAGCTGACGATCCGGTAGTAGGTGTCGCCGTCCGGGTCCGTGTAGGCCTTCTGCGCCTCCCAGAAGTGGTCGGGGAAGTCCCCGCAGGGGTACTGCTGGACCTCCCGGCCGTCCTCCCGGGTGCCCCCGGGCGTGGCGATGCACTGCTGGCTGTTCCCGTTCCTGATCTCCACCGATCCCGTCGGCGGAACCACCGGGGCGCCGCCGAGCCGGCCCGGTGCCGGGACCTCGGCCGTCGGTGTGGAGCTGGCGGGCGCCGAGGGCGTACCGGCGGGCGTGGCCTCGGCCGAGGGGGCGGCGGGGACGGCGGGCTCCGGCGGCTGGCCGGCTCCCGTACTCCGTGCGGCCGTCCCGCCCGGTTCGGGTGCCACCGGAGCGGACGGCAGCGGTACCGGCGGTGCGGTCGGCGTCCCGCCGGACCGGTCGGGCGCACTGCTCGGGGTGGCAGGAGCGGAGGGGGTCGACGAGACCGGCCCCGTACCCGGAGCCGGTGCCGAGGGGCTCCCGGCCGCCGGTGAGGGGGCGCCGGAGCCCGGCCTGCCCCAGGCGCCGGCCGCCTGCGGGACGGCGTCGAAGGGTCCGTGCGCCGCCGCGCCCAGGCGGACGCCCACCAACACCCCGGCCAGCACCAGGATCCCGGCCAGCACCGCCCCCGTCGCCCCGACGACCGCCCCCGCCCCGGCCGTACGGCGCCATCGCGCACCCGTGGGCCCGCCGCGCGGCGGGCCCAGGACGGTCGCACCGATCGCGACCTCGCGGGTGGGGTCGGTCGGGCCGCGCCGGCCGTGGTCCACAACCCGGACCAGCTCCCCCCGGACGATCCGGGGCCCGGCCGGGACGAGAGCCATCCCGCGCACCTCCCGGTACTGGTCGGCCAGCGCCTCCCGCACCCCCACGAGGTCGGCCTCCAGCCGCCGCAGCACCGGCAGGTGCGCGTCCACCCCGTGGCTCGCCGGCTCCGCCCCGACCCGTGACCGCTCCTGGTCGACCAGGAGCCCGACGGCCTCCTGCTCCCGGCCGGCCGTGTGCCGCGCCTCACGGGCGCTCTCCCTGATGCGCCGTACCTCGGCCAGACACCAGGTCGCCTCCCGCAGCCGGACCTGCCGGACCTGCCGGTCTTGCCGGCGCGGCGCTGCCACCGGGTCGGTCGTGGCACCTTCCGGGTCGTCGGTACCGCCGGTACCGCCGGTACCGCCGCCACCATCTGCACCACCGCCACCATCTGCACCACCGGCACCACCGGCCAGCTCACTCCGCAGCTCGGCCACGATCGCGACCAGCACACGGATCAGGTCCTCCGCCTCCGCCATGCCCTCCTCGGCCTGCCGCTGCGCGTCCCGGGCCCGGTCCAGCGCCTGCTGCGCGGCCGACCGCCGGGCCGCGGGCGGCTGGATCCCCTCGGCCGCCCGGGTGGCCTGCTCGTGCAGCTGGGCGGCCCGGGCCAGCAGCGCCGCCCGGGCCCGCGGGTCCTCCACCTGGTCGTGGACCAGCCGTTGGAGCAGGTGCCACGGGATGTCCTTCTCCGCGGAGCGGTACGCGCTCCAGCTCGTCCGACCGGCGGGGTAGCGCTGGGCGAGCCTGCGGAGGGTCACCCCCGAGGTCACCTCCCGCACGAACCGTGCCAGGGCGTCCGCCTGTTCGGTCTCCCCCTTCAGGCGCCCCTGCGGGCGTCCAGCACTACCCACCTCTTGCCCCCTCCCGTGTACGCGGACGATCCGGGCTGTCCGCCGCTCGGTCGGCCCTCGGCCGATTCCTCGTAGCCGGACAATCCAACATGGCGCGCCGTGGGACCTCCACCGGTTCTTCGGACAACTTCCCGGTTCCGTCAGTACACCACCGGGCCGGGTGCGAAGACTGAACTTCTGTCGGCAAGACACTCCCTGAGCACCCGACAGGTGGAGGCCGACCGCTCCCGCGCAGCTCTCCGTCGATGGCGACCGGCACCGTCGCCCCCTCCACCCGGGCCGCAGATCCTCCGGTAGTCTCCGCTGTCAACGGCCGGGCGCGGCGCGGCCGGGAGGCGGACCGTGGCGACAACGTACGGAGTGGGCATGACCGGTGAGGTCGTAGTCGTCGGTGGCGGGGTCATGGGGTCGTCGGCGGCCTGGCACCTGGCGGCGCGGGGCCGGCGGGTGACGCTCCTGGAGCGGTTCGCCCCGGGGCACGACCGCGGCAGCTCGCACGGCAGTTCACGGATCTTCCGGCTGGCCTACCCGGAGCCCGAGTACGTCGCCCTCGCCGTACGGGCGCTGCCGCTGTGGCGGCGGCTGGAGGAGGAGACGGGCACCGCCCTCCTGGAGCTCACCGGGGCGGTGGACCACGGCCCGGCCGCCGCGACCTCGGCCCTGCACGCCGCGCTGGCCGCCGCCGGGCGACCCGCCGAGCTGCTCGACCCGGCGCGGGTGGCCGAGCGGTGGCCGGGATTGCGGGCCGACACCTCCGCGCTGTTCCACCCCGAGGCCGGGCGGCTGCACGCCGACCACGCGGTGGCGGCGTTCCAGCGGGCGGCCGCGGCGCACGGGGCCGAGGTCCGGCACGGCGTCCGGATCGCCCGGATCGCCGTACGCGGCGGCGGGGGCAACGGCAGGGGCAACGGCGGCGCAGGCGTCGAGCTGGTGACCACCGAGGAGGAGGTGATCTTCGCCGAGCAGGTCGTGGTGGCGGTCGGCGGGTGGGCGCCGGGCCTGCTGTCGGGGCTCGTGCCCGGGCTGCCGCCGATGCGGGTCACCGAGGAGCGGCCGGTGCACTTCCCGGCCGCCGCACCGCTGGACTGGCCGAGCTTCATCCACCACGGCGGGGCGCAACTGGTCTCGGACGTCGGCGTGTACGGCCTCGGGAGCGTCGACGGCATCAAGGTCGGCTTCCACGGCGTCGGCCCGGTCGTCGACCCGGACCACCGCGCGGACGGCCCCGACCCGCGCGCGGTGGAGCGGGTGCGGGCGTACGCGCGGCGCTGGCTGCCGGGCGTCGACCACACCGCGCCGACCGCCACCACCTGCCTGTACACCACCACCCCGGACCACGACTTCGTGGTCGACCGGCGGGGCCCGGTGACGGTCCTGGCCGGCTTCTCCGGGCACGGGTTCAAGTTCGCGTCGGTGCTCGGCGCCCTCGCCGCGGACCTGGTCGAGGGCCGCCCGGCCGCGCGCCGCTTCGCCCTCGGGGCCGGCCGGGGGCGCTGACCGCCCGCACCGGAGCGGCCGACTCAGCCGCGGCCGTCCTCGGCCGCCTCCGCCCGCTCCCGGGCCGCCATCACGTCCTCGCCGTGCTCGAAGGCCCAGGCGCCGAACGCCTCGACCGGCTCCAGCAGCGTCCGCCCCAGCCCGGTGAGGGTGTACTCCACGTGCGGCGGCGACCCGGCGTACGCGCGGCGCTCCACCAGCCCGTTGAAGTGGAGCCGGCGCAGCGTCTCCGTGAGGACCTTGGGGCTGATGCCGCCGATCCGCTCGCGCAGTTCGCCGGGCCGGGCGGGCCCATCGCGCAGCGCCCACACCACGACGGCGTTCCAGGTGTTGGCGAGCAGATCGAAGGCGAGCCGGGCTCGGCAGTCGGCGAGGAAGCCGTGGTCGGTGGTCACTTACCAGATGGTGCCCCAGCGGTTTCGTAGTGTCGTCCCGATTCTGAAGGACGGGTCGCGACAGAGGGGTTGAGCACGATGAGGATCGGGATCGTCGGCACCGGAACGATGGCGCGGGCGCTGGGTGAGCAGTGGGCGCGGGTCGGCCACGAGGTGCTGGTGGGCGGGCGGGACGCGGACCGCGCCGGCGCCCTCGCCGACCGGATCGGCGCACGGGCGGGGACCGCGCGGGAGGCGGCCGAGCACGGCCGGGACGCGGTGCTGCTGGCCGTGCCGTACGCGGCGGCGGTCGGCGTGGTGTCCGGTCTGGCCGGCGCTCTGCGGGGCAGGGCACTGATCGACTGCACCAACCCGGTGGCCCCGGGCTTCGTCCTCGAAACCCGGGGCGGCCCCTCGGCCGCCGAGCGCATCGCGGCCGCGGCGTCCGGCGCCTCCGTGGTCAAGGCGTTCAACCTCTGCCACGAGAGCGTGTGGCGCAGGACGCCGCCGGTCTTCGACGGACGCCCGCTCGCGGTGCCGCTCTGCGGTGACGACGCGTCGGCCCTGGAGACCGTACGGGGCCTCGTCCGCGACCTCGGCTGCACACCGGTCGACGGGGGCGGCCTCGACCGGGCGGGCCTGCTGGAGGCGACGGCGGCGTTCCTGATCGGCCTGTGGGTCGGCGAGGGCGCGGACGCCCAGGCGATCGCCCCACCGCTGGCGTACGCGGGGGGCCGGCCCTCCTGATCCGCGCGCGGGCCGGACCGGCCGCCACGTGGTCGCCGGGGGACGTGCCCGCCCTCGGTGACCACGTGGTGGCCGGGTGCTCGGACCCCGCGCGGGTCACCGGTCCTTGAACTCCTCGATGGCCGCCCGGGAGGCCTCGGCCATCGCCTCGCTCCCGACGTGCCCGGAGTCCTCGAAGATGTGGAACCGCGCGTCCGGCCACACCTTCGCCAGCGCCCACGCCGTCTCCACCGGGCTCCCCATGTCGTGCCGGCCGTGCACCAGCACCCCCGGGATCCCGGCCAGCCGGTGGGCGTCGCGCAGCAGTTGGTCCTCCTCCAGCCAGGCACCGTTGCTGAAGTAGTGGGCGCAGATCCGTACGAAGGCGATCTGCTCGTCGACCTCGCGGTCGCTGTACATCCCCGGGATGCCGCTGGGCTCGTTCGAGACGACGGCGTCCTCCCAGGCGAGCCAGTCGGCGGCGGCCTTCGCGCGGACGGCCCGGTCGGGGTTCTCCATCAGCCGGGCGTAGGCCGCGAGCAGGTCGCCGTCCCGCTCGCCCTCCGGGACGCCGTCGCGGAACCGGTCCCAGGCCTCGGGCTGGAACCGCCCGGCGCCCCGGTAGAGCCAGTCGGTCTCGGCGGGGCGGGTCATCGTCACCGCCTGGATGACGATCCCGGTGACCCGCTCCGGGTGTCGCTGCGCGTAGGCCAGCGCGAGCGTGGAGCCCCAGGACGCGCCGCTCAGCAACCACCGTTCGACACCGAGGTGTTCGCGCAGTCGCTCGATGTCGTCGATGAGGTGCCGGGTGGTGTTCAGGCGCATGTCCGCCGCCGGGTCGCTCGCGTGCGGGGTGCTGCGGCCGCAGTTGCGCTGGTCGAAGCGGATGAGCCGGTAGCGCTCCGGGTCCCAGGCCCGCGTCGGCCGGCGCGGGGCACCCGCCCCCGGGCCGCCGTGGACGGAGAGGGCGGGCTTGCCTTCGGGGTTGCCGAGCTCCTCGTAGTAGATCCGGTTGCCGTCCCGGTGTCGAGGAAGCCGTGGCTGTACGGGTGGGTGGGAGCGTAGAGGTCGACCATGGCCGCCGATCCTACGGGAGCGGTCGTGCTCGAACCAGGCCGTGACGGAGGCCGGTTGGGCGGCTCCGCGGCACGGCGGCAGGACGTTCGGCGGAGCCGCCAGGGGCCCCGTCCCGCTACGCGCCCTCCCGGGTCAGGACGGCGGGCGGGGGCGCCGGGGCGGGGTCGGTGAGGAGTCGGGCGGTGAGGGCGTACTGGGTGAGGGCGCCGGCGAGCAGGACGGCGACGCCGCCGACGGCGTCCAGCACCCAGTGGTTGGCGGTGGCCACCACCACGAGGAAGGTGAGCAGCGGGTAGACCGCCGCCAGGGGTGCCAGCCGGCGGTGGCCGGCGGTGGTGATGACGACCAGGGCGCACCAGCAGGACCAGGCGATGTGCAGCGACGGCATCGCCGCGTACTGGTTGGAGAGCGAGGTGAGCACGCCGAGCGGGGCTTCGCCGGGGATGCCGGACGGGTCCTCCCGCAGGTTGAGCCCCGGGACGAGCCGGGGCGGGGCGAGCGGGTAGCCCCAGAAGCCGACCAGCGCCAGGCCGGTCGCGGCGAACAGGACGGTCCGGGCCGTGCGGTAGCGGTCCGGGTGCCAGACGTAGAGCCAGACCAGCACGCCGAGCGGCACCACGAAGTGCAGCACCTTGTAGTACCCCTGGGCCGCGTCCAGCAGCCAGTCACCGGTCCGCAGGGCCCAGGCGTTGACGACCGGCTCGATGTCCACGTGCAGCAGCTGTTCCAGCCGGAAGACGCTGCGGGCGTGGCCGGTGGCGGTGGCGACGCGCTCGGGCGCGACGTTGCGGATGTAGGAGTAGACGCCGTAGCCGACCTGGACGAAGAGCAGCTCCAGCACCGGGTTCGGGCGGGAGACCGGCCGCAGCGGAGCCGGCAGCAGGGGGATCCAGGGCAGCGCGGGACGCCGCCGCAGGGGCGGGCCGGGGGCGCGGCGCAGGTGCCAGAGCGGGTCGTCGCGCGCCAGGAACGGCAGGGCGGCGGCCGCGGCGAGGGCGACCAGGGTGGGGGCCTTGCGCAGCAGCAGGCCGCTGACCGGTTCGATCTCCGGGTCGAGCAGCGTGCTGGGCAGCAGCGCGACGGTGACCGCGATGGCCGGCCAGAGCGCGCGGGACTCGGGCCGGCGGCCGAGCCGGCCGGTGGCGGCGAGCAGCAGCCACCCGAGGTGGCCCGGCCCGGCCACCGGTGCGGCGACCAGGGTGGCGCAGCCGAGCACGCCGACCGCCAGCAGCGGCTGGCCGTCCCGCGCGTAGCCGCCGGAGCGGCGGACGGCGAGCAGCACGGCGGTGACGGTGACCGCCAGCCAGCCGACCAGCAGCGCCGGGCCGTGCAGGCCGAGCCGGAGCAGCACGCCGAGGGCGGTCTGGTCGGACGGGTCGCCGGTGACGGCCGGGGCGTCGAAGCGGCGCCAGAAGCGGGCGGCGCGGTCCGGGTCGGCGATCAGGACGGTGCCCTGCACCAGGGCGGCCACCGCGAGGGCCGTCAGGGCGGCGGACGCGGGGACGCCGCGCCGGCGCGGGAGGGCGACGGCGAAGAGGGCCAGGACGGGGTGGAACGCGATCGCCAGGCCGAGCGCGAACCCGGCCCGGCGGTTCGGGCCGCGCGGCAGCACGTCGAGCAGCACCAGGGCGGTGCCGGCGAGGCCGACCACGGCGTCCACGGGGTGGCCCCGCTGTTCGGCGCTGATCAGCAGGGTGGCGGCCGCGACCGGGGCGACGGCGGCCGGGGCGGGCAGGTCCGGGGGCGGGTGGCGGGCGACCAGGGTGCCGATCACGGCCACCGCGGCGACGGCGGTGAGCACCAGGCCGACCCGGGTCGCGGTGGCGGGCCAGCTGCCGAGCAGCAGCGGGAGGAGGGGCCGGTCGTCGGCCTCGTCGCCGAAGGACGTCCAGGTGACGACCGCGGCCGCGGCGAGGGCGAGCACCAGGCAGGTGGTGGTGAGGAGGGCGGCCGGGGCCTGCCGGGTGGGCGCTCCGGGCGCCGGCCTGCTCGCGCCCATCCCGCTCCTCCCGTCGCGCCGCCGCGCCCCGGGCCGGTCCGCCGGTCGGGTCGCCTTCCTGCCGACTCTCGGGGGTCGGCGGCCGCCCCGCACGCCGGACGGCGCCGCGTGGGGGACGGCCCGGGCGGCGGGGGCCCCGACAGCGGGCGACGGCCCACCCCCACCGCTCACCCGTGCGGCGGACGGCGGCTCCCGGCCCGGTGCTCCGCGAGGGCCTGCCACACCTTGCCCCGCAGGAACGGTGCCTCGGTGAGGCGGATGCCGGTGGCGTCGCGCAGCGCGTTGGGGGAAGGCCGGCGGCACGGGGTTGGATGCTAGGTGCCGCCGCCGAGGAAGGCATCCCCCGGCTGCCACACCCCGCGACGGCGGGCGTCCGCTCAACTCATCGTGGCGTCGCAAGAGCAAGCCATGCGGCCCGACCGGGCCGTCGCTGCCCCGGGCACACCGTCCCCGCCCCGGGCGGCCTCGGCCACCGGCTCAGTAGACGTCCCGGACGTAGCGCTTGTCGCTCGCCAGCTGCCGGACGTACGCGGCGGCGGCCTCCTCGTCCAGGCCGCCGTGGGCGGCGACGATCTCGCGCAGGGCCAGGTCGACGTCCTTGGCCATCCGGCCCGCGTCGCCGCACACGTAGAAGTGCGCGCCGTCCTGGAGCCAGCGCCACAGGCGCGGGCCGTGCTCGCGCATCCGGTCCTGGACGTAGACCTTGTTGCGCTGGTCGCGCGAGAAGGCCACGTCCAGGCGATCCAGGTGGCCGGCGGCGCGGAAGGCCGCCAGGTCCTCCCGGTAGTAGAAGTCGGTGGCTTCGCGCTGCTCGCCGAAGAAGAGCCAGTTGGGGCCGGTGTGGCCGCGGGCCTGCCGGTCCTCCAGGAATCCGATGAACGGCGCGACCCCGGTCCCGGGGCCCACCATGATCATCGGCGTGGCCGGGCCGGCGGGCGGGCGGAAGTGCGGGGAGCGCTGCACGAACACCGGCACCGGGCCGTCGTCGGCGCAGTCGGCGAGGTAGGTGGAGCAGACGCCGCCGCGGTCGCGGCCGAGGTCGTTGGTGTAGCGGACGACGGACACCGTGAGCCGGACCTCACCGGGGTGGGCCAGGGGGCTGGAGGAGATCGAGTACAGGCGGGGCTGGAGCCGCTTGAGCACTCCGACCCACTCGGCGGCGGTGGCGCGCAGCGGGAAGGCGCCGACCACGTCGGCGGCCTGCCGGCCCCAGCTCCACTTGGCCAGCTCGCCCTTGTTGTCGGGGCGCAGCAGCCGCTTCAGGACGCGGTCGCCGGTGCGGTCGGCGACGAACCCGAGCAGGTCCGGGGTGAGGCGGGCGATGTCGAGGCGGGTCCGCAGGGCCTCCCCCAGCGGGAGGTCGTCGCCGTCGGCCAGCCGGACGTGCTCCTCGGGGTCCAGGCCCGTCAGGGCGAGCCATTCGGCGACCAGTCCGGCGCCGTTGGCCGGCCACACGCCGAGTGCGTCGCCGGCCTCGTAGGCGAGTTCGCCGCCGCGGGTGTCGAAGGCGAACTGCCGTACCTCCTTCTGCGATCCGGGCAGGCTGAGCAGACGGTTGCCGACCAGCAGGGTCGGGAAGGGGGCCGCTCTGGTGAAGCCGCCCGGTGTGGCGGCCGGGGTGGCGGCCGGGGTGGCGGACGCGGGCACGGGCACGGCGGGAACAGCGGGCGCCGGCGCCCGCTCCACCGGCGCCACGAGCGTGCCGGTCACCTGGTCGAGCCACTGCCCGGCGGGCCCGTCGTCGTCGGCCTCGCAGTCGGTGCGCGCGTGCAGGCGGGTCGCGCCCAGCTCGGCGAAGCGCTCGTCCAGCCGGCGGCCGTGACCGCAGAAGTCGTCGTAGCTGGAGTCGCCGAACGCCAGGACGGCGTAGCGCACGCCCTCCAGGCGCGGGGCGTCCGGGGCGGTGAGGCCCTGCCAGAAGTCGGCGCCGTTGTCGGGCGCCTCCCCGTCGCCGAAGGTGCTGGTGACGACGAGCACGTCGGTACCGGCGGTGAGCCGCCGGGGGGTGGTGTCGGCCATCGCGAGCAGGGTCGGGGCGCGGCCCGCCCCGGCCAGGCGGGCCGCGGCGGCGGCGGCGAACTCCTCGGCGTTGCCGGTCTGCGAGGCCCACAGGACGAGCAGTTCCCGGGTCGGCGCGGCGGGCTCGGCGCCGGCCGCCCCCGGTGCGGCCGGGACAGCCGGCCCGGCCGCACCGGGGGCGCCCCGGGAGAACATGCCCGCCAGCACCCCGTCCACCCAGAGCGCCGTCGCCGGGGCGAACGGTGCTCCCGCCGGGAGCACCGGAACGGCCCCGGACGGCGCCGTGGCGGCGGCCGCGACGTACCCGGAGAGGTATCCGGACAGGTAGCGGCGCTCCGGTTCGGCGAGCACCGGCGGGGCGAGGTCGGCGAGGCCGAAGAGCGCGGTCAGGGCGGAGACGGCGTCGGACGCGCCCCCGGGCACGGCCGGCACGGGCAGCACGGCGAGGGGCGGCTGCCCCGTCCCCGCACTCGGGTCTGCGGTCACCGGCACGGGCGCGGTCTCCTCGGGGGTCGAGGCGGGCACCACGCGCAGCGCCACGGCGCAGGCCTTGAACCCGGGTTGGAAGGAGACCGGGTCGACGGCGTCGTTGGTGACGGCGTTGATGCCGAGGTACTCGCCGAAGAGGTCGTTCCAGTGGAACGGCACGAAGCAGTTCCCGGGGCGGACCCGGTCGGTGACGGCGGCGGGCAGCACCGCGCGGCCGCGGCGGGAGGCGACCTCGATGCGGTCGCCCTGCCCGGCGCCCATCGCGGCGGCGTCGTCGGGGTGGAGCTCGACGAACGGGCCGGGGTCGAGCTTGTTGAGCTTGGCCACCTTGCCGGTCTTGGTGAGGGTGTGCCACTGGTGCTGGAGGCGGCCGGTGCTGAGGACGAACGGGTAGTCGTCGTCCGGGAGTTCGGCAGCGGGCAGGTGCGGGCGGCCGAAGAACCGGGCGCGGCCGGTGGGGGTGGGGAACGCGAGTCGGGGTCTGCTCCCGTCGGCGCGCTCCAGCAGGGTCTGGCTGACGCCGTCGTTGAGGTACCGGATCGGGTTGCGGTCGGGGCCGTCCGCGGCGGGCGCCGGCCACTGGACGGGCGTCCCGCGCAGCCGCGGGTAGCTGACGCCGCGCAGGTCCCAGCCGGTCGCCGGGTTCCAGGCGCGCTTGAGCTCCTCGAAGACCTCCTCGGCGCTCGTGTAGCCGAAGGCGTCGGCGTAGCCCAGCTCGCAGGCGACCCGGGCGATCAGCTGCCAGTCGGGCAGGGCCTGCCCGGGCGGGTCGACCACGCCCTCGACCAGGGTGAGGTTCCGCTCCGAGTTGATCATGACGCCGTCGGACTCGGCCCAGAGCGTGGCGGGCAGCAGCACGTCGGCGTAGGCGTTGGTCTCGGTCTCCGTGAACACGTCCTGGGTGATGACCAGTTCGGCGGCCTCCAGGGCGGCGATGACGGTCTTGCGGTTGGCGACCGAGGCGACCGGGTTGGTGCAGATGATCCAGCAGGCCTTGATCTCGCCGGCGGCCATCCGCTCGAACATCTCCACCGTGCCGCGCCCGGCCTCGGTCCGCAGCGTGCCGGCCTCGACGCCCCAGAGCTCCTCGACGAAGGCCCGCTCCTGCGCCACCAGGACGGAGCGCTGGCCGGGCAGGCCTGGGCCCAGGTACCCCATCTCGCGGCCGCCCATCGCGTTGGGCTGGCCGGTGAGCGAGAACGGACCGGAGCCCGGGCGGCAGATCGCGCCGGTGGCCAGGTGCAGGTTGATCAGGGCGTTGGTGTTCCAGGTGCCGTGGGTGGACTGGTTGAGGCCCATCGTCCAGCAGCTCATCCACTCCCCCGCCTCGCCGACCCACCGCGCGGCCTGCCGGATGTCCGCCTCGGGTATCCCGGTGATCTCGGCGACCTTCGCGGGCGGGTAGTCCGCCAGGAAGTCGGGCATCTCCTCCCAGCCCTCGGTGAACTCCGCGACGAACGCCTCGTCGGTGTGCCCGTTCTCGACCAGCAGGTGCAGCAGTCCGTTCAGCAGGGCGAGGTCGGTGCCCGGCCTGATCTGCAGGAAGAGGTCGGCCTTCGCGGCGGTGGCGGTGCGCCGCGGGTCGACGACGATCAGCTTCGCCCCGGCCGCCTTGACCCGGTCCATCATCCGCAGGAACAGGATCGGGTGGCAGTCGGCCATGTTGGCGCCGATGACGAGGAACGCGTCCGCGTGGTCGAAGTCCCGGTAGGAGCCGGGCGGCCCGTCCGCGCCCAGCGAGAGCTTGTAGCCGGAGCCCGCGGAGGCCATGCACAGGCGGGAGTTGGACTCGATCCGGCTGGTCCGCACGAACCCCTTGGCGAGCTTGTTCGCCAGGTACTGCGCCTCCAGGGACATCTGCCCGGAGACGTAGAGGGCGAGCGCGTCGGGGCCGTGCTCGTCCAGGATCGCCCGCAGCCGCCCGGCCACCGCCGTGATCGCCTCGTCGACGTCCACCGGGACGGGTTCGGCGCCGCGCCCGGCGCGGATCAGCGCGGTGGCGGCCCGCCCGGAGGCGGCCATCATCTCGGCACTGGTCGCGCCCTTGGTGCAGAGCCGCCCGGCGTTCGTCGGGTGGCTCTTGTCCCCCGACACCTTGGCGACGGTGCGCCTGCCGGTGGCGGCGTCCCGGCCGATGTCGAGCACGACGCCGCAGCCGACGCCGCAGTACGAGCAGACCGTCCGTACGCTGTCCGCCTTCGAAGCCGGCATCGTCACCGAGACTCCCTCCCCAGGGATCACGCGGTGGGAAGGTCCCACGATCGTGACCCTAGGAAGAGCGCATTACCGCCTCGTCACAGCGCCTGTTTCGCGAGGTTAACCGGACCGCACGGGCGCCTCCCGGTGGACGTGAGCACCACGGCGCACTGCCATGCCTCCCGCCAAGCCGTCGATCACGCCACGCCCGGCACGATCCGGGGCGCGGCCCGCGACGAGGGCTCCGCGAGGCGGCGCGGCGCCCCTGCGTTCCCGGCCCTGCGTGCCCGGGCCGGTCGCCCTAGGGTGGAGGGGTGACGGCGCCGCCGGGCGGCCGGTGGACCTGCCGTCGGGCCCGCTCCCGCAGGAGGTGCCCCGGGGGAGGGCGGCCCGGTCCCGACCCACCGGCGGAGCGAGGTGCGATGCGGTTGCCCCACCGGCCGGCGTCCCCGCTCCCGCCCCGCCCCGATCCCCCGGTGGCGCACCGCGCGGTTCGGGTCACCGCCGCCGCGTGCACGGGCTTCTACGTCTTCCGCTACGGCTTCGACCAGCCGGTGACGGCCACCTACGCCCTGTTCGGGGCGGTCGCGGTCGGCGTGCTGGCCCGGGTGGAGGGCGGCGCGCGCGCCCGGGGTCGGACGCTGCTGCTGACCCTGCCGTTCGCCTGGGCGCTGGTCTGCCTGGGCTCCGCGCTGGCCGTGCACGCCTGGACGGCGGCGCTGGGCATGGTCGGCGTGGGCTTCGCGGTGTCCTTCGCCTCGGTGGGCGGACCGCGGCTGGTCGGGCTCACCAACGGGCTCCAGCTCTTCTACATCCTGCCGTGCTTCCCGCCCTACGCCCCGGACACCCTGCCGCAGCGGCTGGCCGGCGTGACCGCGGGCCTGCTGCTGCTCGCCGCCGCGGAGCGGCTGCTGTGGCCGGAGCCGCCGCCGAGGGACTACCGCGACCGCGTGGGGAGCGCCGCCCTGGCGCTGGCCGGGCTGGCCGACCGTGCCGCCGCGCACTGCGGCGGGCCGCCGCCGACCGCCACCGGCGCCGTGCCGGACGACGCCACCGCGGCGGACCGCGCCCGGGCCCTCCTCGACGACCTGCGGTTCTCCCGGATCCCGCTGATGGAGCGGCCCGCCGGCCCGGGCGCCGCCGACCGCGCGCTCACCCACTGCGCGACCACGCTGCAGTTCATCGGAGCCGAACTGCTGCGGATCCGCCGGCTGGGCGCCGCCGGCGGGCCCTACCCGGAGGCGGCCGCCCTGGTGGCGACCACCGCCGGTGCGCTGCGCGCGGCCGCGGCGGGGGTTCGGCCGGACGGTCCGGTCCCGTCCGCCGCGCCGGTCGAGAGGCGGATCGCCGCCTTCGACGCCGACCGCACCTCACCGGCCGGCGGTGCCGACGCGTCGGACGGCCCCACCGGCCCCACCGTCGCCCGGCTGGCGCTCGGCACCCTCGCCCTGAGCGCCGCCGAGGGCGCCCGCTTCCTCACCCTCGCCACCCGCACCAGCCGCCGGGCACCGCCGCCGCCCGACAGCACCCCGCCCGACCAGCGCCCCGGCCCGTTCTGGTACGCCTACGAGCCGACGCCGATGCTCTGGTGGCGCCGGATCCGCGGCAACCTGACCCCTCGCTCGGTGTACTTCCGCAACGCCCTGCGCACCGCCGGCGCCCTCGGCGCGGCCCGGCTGGTGGTCGGCGCCCTCGATCTCACCCACGGGTTCTGGGTCCTGCTGGCGACCCTCACCCTGATGCGCACCAGCGCGGCCGACACCCGGATCACGCTGCGTCCGGCCCTGGCCGCCACCGCAGGCGGCGCCGCCGTGACGGCGCTGCTGCTGCTCGCGGTCGGCGAGCACCCCGTCTTCTACGCCGCCGCGCTGCCGCCCGCGATGCTGTTCGCGTTCGCCTTCAGCCCGGGGCTCGGGCTGGCCTGGGCGCAGGGGACGTTCACCGTCGTGGTCGCCATGGTCTTCACCCAGCTCGCCCCGGCCGGCTGGCGGCTGGCCGAGGCCCGGCTGGTCGACGTGGCGACCGGTGCCACGGTCGGCATCCTCGCCGGGCTCTGCGCCTGGCCGCGCGGCGGCGGTCACGACCTGCGGCGGCGTACCGCCGAGCTGCTGGACCGCAGCGCCGCCGCGCTCTCCGAGACCGTCGCCGTGGTCACCGGGTCGGGCCCGGCCCGGGGCGCGCTGCAGCGGGCCCGGCACAGCACGCTGCTCACCGAGGCGCTGTACGCCCAGTACCGCAGCGAGCGCCACCAGCCGGCCGGGGAGGGCCCGAACTGGCAGGCCGCCGTGCTGACCGGGCAGCACACGGTGCGCGGGGCCGAGCCGCTGCTCGCCCGGATCCCGCCGGGCACCGCGGCCTCCGGCCCGCACGGCGGGGCGGCCCTGGTCGGCCGCGCCGAGCAGGTCGCCGCGGCATTCCGCCGCGAGGGCGCGGCGCTGCTCGACCCGGCCGGGTCCGCCGCGGCGGACCGGGCGCTGGCCGAGGCCCTCGCGGCCCTGCACGAGGACCGCGTCACGGCCACCCGAACGCCCGAGGACCCGGTCTCACTGCACACCGTGGACGTCACGCTCTGGCTCACCGGGCTGCTGGACGACCTCGGCCGGGTCCACGACTCCGCCCGGGCCGCCCCGGGCGGCACGCCGGCCCCGGCAGAGCGCCGCGCTTGACAGGTAGGCAAGCCTTACCTAAGTTCAACGTCCATGTTCCGCAACCGCCCCGACACCACCCACCCGGCCGCCCTGCTGCGACGCCTGCGTCCGGGACCGCTGCCGATCGACCCGCAGGCCGATGTCGGGCGGCGGGCCTGGGCGGCTTGTCCGGGCTGCGACGACGCCCGCGGGTGCGCCGGCTGCGCGGAGCGGCGCAACTGCCGCGAGCACTGGCGCTACCTGCTCTCCAACACCGGTAGCGTGCTCCACCTCCAGTGCCCCACCTGCACCCACGTCTGGGACCACGAGACCGGCTTCGGCGCCACCCGGCAGGAGATCCGGCGACCGGCCTGAGCGGCGCCGCCGAGAGCACCGCCGAGGGCTCGGCCCGGCCACCGGGCGGGCGGCCGCGTTCGGGTAGAGCCACCGGCACGGGGCGCCGTCCCACGGCCTGCGCGAGGCGCAACCGGCCCAGCGCCGAGATCCACCGCAGCCTGAGCGGCGAACTCGCCGGCCACTGAGGCCGCCGCCGGTACCACCGCGCCCGCCCTCCGGTCCGTCGGAGTGCGGGCGCGGCGCTGTGCCGGCGCCGATCAGCCCGGCAGCGCGTCCAGCAGGAGCTCCGGGCGCACCGGGAGGTCCCGCACCCGGACCCCGGTGGCGTGGTGGACGGCGTTGACGACGGCCGCGGCGGTGCCGACGGTGCCGATCTCGCCGATCCCCTTGGAGCCCATGGGGTTCAGGTGCGCGTCCTCCTCGTCGATCCAGTGGGCCTCCACGGACGGGATGTCGGCGTTCGCGGCCACGTGGTACGCGGCCAGGTCGCGTTCGGCGTGGTCGCCGAACTCCCGGTCCATCGTGCTGTGTTCGAGGAGCGCCATCGAGACACCCATGATCATCCCGCCCACCAGCTGCGACCGGGCGGTCCGCTCGTTCAGGATCCGCCCGGCCGCGAAGACCCCGAGCAGCCGGCGCAGCCGCACCTCTCCGGTGTCGGCGTCGACCGCGACCTGGACGAACTGGGCGCCGAAGGCGTGCCGGGCGTACTCGCGGCCGGCCTTGACCGCCCCCGTGGTGTCCGCCAGGTGGCGCAGCCCCTCGGCGGGCAGCGGCGCGGTGCCCCGTTCGGCCAGCGTGCGGCGCAGCCCGGTGCACGCCTCGTGGACCGCCCAGCCCCAGGACGCGGTGCCCGAGGACCCTCCGGCGAGCGGCGCCCGGGGCAGGTCGGTCCGGCCGATCGCGACGCCGACCCGGTCCGCCGGCACACCGAGCGCCTCGGCCGCGATCCCGGTGAGGGCCGCCCGGGCGCCGGTGCCGATGTCGGTGGCGTTGGTGCGCACCAGGAAGGTGCCGTCCGGGAGGGCGACGGCCTCGGCGGTGGAGGGCGACACCAGCACGGGGTACGTCGAGGCGGCGACGCCGCAGCCGAGCAGCCAGGCCCCCTCGCGGCGGGGCCCCCGGGCGCGCTCGCCCGCCCAGTCGAACCGGCGCGCACCCTCCCGCAGGCACTCCACCAGGTGGCGGCTGCTGAACGGGCGGCCGGAGTCCGGCTCCACGGCCGGTTCGTTGCGCAGGCGCAGGTCGACCGGGTCCAGCCCGCAGGCCTCGGCGAGCTCGTCCATCGCGCATTCCAGGGCGAACATGCCCGGCGTCTCGCCCGGGGCCCGCATCCAGGAGGGGGTGGGCACGTCCTGGCGGACCACCCGGTGCGACGTCCTGCTGTGCGGCGCCGCGTACATCACGCGGGCCGGCACGGCGGCCTGCTCGACGAACTCGCGCAGCGTCGAGGAACGGGTGACCACCTCGTGCGCCAGGGCCGCGAGCCGGCCGCCGTCGTCGGCTCCCAGGCGCAGCCGGTGCACCGTCGGCGAGCGGTGGCCGGTGAGGGCGGGCAGCTGGGCCCGGGGCAGGGCGAGCCGGACGGGACGGCCGACGTGCCGGGCGGCCATCGCCGCCAGGACGACGTGCGGCCTGGTGGTGCCCTTGCTGCCGAAGCCGCCGCCGACGTGCTCGCTGATCACCAGGACGTCCTGCGGCGCCACCCCGAACAGTGCGGCCAGGGTCTCCTGGACGTTGTTGCCGCCCTGGCTGGAGTCGTGCACGGTGAGCCGGCCGTCCGCCCACTGTGCGGTGGCGGTGTGCGGCTCCATCGGGTGGTTGTGCAGCGGGCCGATGCGGTAGGTGCGGTCGATCCGGACGTCGGCCTGCTGGTAGGCGTGGTCGAAGTCGCCGTGGGTGCGGACGGCGGGGTGGCCGCCGTTGGCCTTCTCGGGCGTGTAGAGGCCGGGGTGGTCGTCGGTGAGCACGACGTCGTGCGGTTCGGCGGCGTAGCCGATCCGGACGGCCTCGGCCCCCGCCCGGGCGTCCTGCGGGGTTTCGGCGACGACCAGGGCGGCCACCTCGCCGCGGTGCGCGACCCGGGGGGACTGCAGCACGGCCAGCGTCGGGTCGCCGTCCGCGGGCAGGGTGAGCACGGGTGCGTCGCGGTGGGTGAGCACCGCGAGGACCCCGGGGATCGCCAGGGCGGCGGCGGTGTCGACGGCGGTGATGTCGCCGCGGGCGACGGTGGTGGGGACCGGCCAGGCGTGGAGCAGCCCGTCGGGGTGGTGGTCGCCGGCGTAGCGGGCGGCTCCGGTGACCTTGTCCAGGCCCTCCGGTCGGGCGAGGTCGCTGGTCATCGCTGCTCCTGACCGGTGGCGAGCAGGCCGAGTTCGCGGATGGCGAGCCGACGGGCCAGCGCCACCTTGAACCCGTTGTCGGGCAGCGGGCGGGCGGCGGCCAGTTCGGCGTCCATGGCGGCTCCGACGGCGGCCGCCGTGAACGGCTCGCCGAGCAGCGCGGCCTCCGCGGTGAGGGCCCGCCACGGCCGGGGGGCGAGGGCGCCGAAGGCGAGCCTTACGGTCTCGACCCGGCCGTCGCGCAGGTTCAGGAGGGCGGCGAGCGAGCACGTCGCGAAGGCGAAGGAGGCCCGTTCGCGGACCTTGCGGTAGACCGAGCGCGCCCCGGCCGGGGGCGGCGGCAGCTCGACGGCGGTGACGAGTTCGGCGGGCCCGAGTTCGGTCTCGCGGTCCGGGGTCGTGCCCGGCAGGCGGTGGAAGGCGGTCAGCGGCATGGTCCGGTCCCCGGCGGGGCCGGTCAGGTGCAGGACGGCGTCGACGGCGACGAGCGCCACCGCGAGGTCGGAGGGATGGGTCGCCACGCAGTGGTCGGAGGTGCCGAGGACGCCGAGGTCGCGGTGGACGCCGGTGCGGGCCGGGCAGCCGGAGCCGGGCAGCCGCTTGTTGCACGGCTTGGAGACGTCCTGGAAGTAGAGGCAGCGGGTGCGCTGGAGCAGGTTGCCGCCGGTGGTGGCGGCGTTGCGGAGCTGACCGCTGGCCCCGGCCAGGACGGCCCGGGACACCACCGGGTGGCGCTCGCGGACCAGCGGGTGGTCGGCGAGGTCGCTGTTGCGCACGTTGGCGCCGATCAGCAGGCCGCCCTGCGGTGTCTCCTCGACGCGGTCGAGCGGCAGGCGGGCGATGTCGACGAGCAGCCCGGGCCGTTCGACGCCGAGCTTCATCAGATCGACCAGATTGGTGCCGCCGGCCAGGGCCTTCGCGTCCGGACGCCCGGCCAGCAGGGCGACGGCGGCGGCCACCTCGGTGGGCCGGGTGTAGCCGTGGGGCTTCATGCCGGACCCTCCCCGTTCCCCGCCCCGGCCCCGGTGGCCGACGCGCCCCGGCCCTCGGCCTGGGCCTGCCGGACGGCCCTGACGATGGCCGGGTAGGCGCCGCAGCGGCAGATGTTGCCGCTCAGCAGTTCGCGCAGCGTCGCCTCGTCGGTCGGAGCGGGGTCACCGGCGGTCTCCGCGAGGACGCCGGCCGCCGAGCAGAGCTGGCCCGGCGTGCAGAAGCCGCACTGGAAGGCGTCCTGTTCGAGGAACGCCCGCTGGAGCGGGTGCGGGCCGTCCGGGCCGGCCAGGCCCTCGACGGTGGTGACCGCGCGGCCGTCCTGGGCGACGGCCGGCAGCAGGCAGCTGTTGACCCGCCGTCCGTCCAGCAGCACGGTGCAGGCACCGCACTGGCCGTGGTCGCAGCCCTGTTTCGCACCGGTCAGACCGAGCCGGTCGCGCAGCACGTCGAGGAGGGTGGCGCGGTGGTCGACCGTGAGGGTGTGCGGCCGGTCGTTGACGGTCAGGGCGATCCCGCTGCTCGTCGCGAGGGTGTCGGTGGCATCCATGGCCCACGCATTCCACGCGGGGCCCCGCCGGACACCCCCCGACCCGCTCGACAACCGCTTCGCCGTACACCGCCCCGGCGGGCACGCCGGTGGTTACCGGTCCGCCGGTGGTCACGGCGGTGCGAGGTCTCCCTCCGGGCGGCCGGCTCCGCCGTCGGGGGCCGGTGCGGGCGCGAAGAGGTCGAGGGTGTCGGTCAGCACGAGGAGCCGCCGCACCACCTCGCTGGCCGCGGTGAGGACCACGTCGCGCCCCCCGTGGTGGGCGGTCGCCCGCAGGCGCAGCAGGGTGTTGAGGCCGGTGCTGTTGCAGAACGAGACGCCGGACAGGTCGACGTCCAGGCCGCTGCGGCTGGCGTCCAGGGCCCGTTCGAGCGCCTCGTCGAGCGGCCCGGCGGCGTCGAGGTCGATCTCCCCGGTCACCCGCACCTGGACCCGGTCCCCGTTCCGCGCGGTCTCCCAGTGCACCCACAGGCCGCGGGCGAGCCGCTGCCCGACCGGGCGGCCGCCGTTCACCGCCGCCGGCGGCGAGGCCGGCTCGGCGTCGGTGCTCCTTCGGTACGGGTCTTCGACCATGGCCTCCTCCTCCGGGCGACGCAGGCGGACCCCTTCTTAAGTGGGCCCTTCAAGGGTGGGTCCCATCGCTTCGCTCGTCAACCGATGCCCGGACGCCGATTCGCCTGGGGCAAGAAGGGAATCGGCACTCCTAGGAGGGGGTATGGCCCTGGAAGGATCAGCGCGAACGGGCCGGACGTCCGTGACCGACCACGCCCGGGTGCTCGCGGCGATCGCCCGCGACCCCGGCGTGCGGCTGCGCGACAGCGCGCTGGAGGTGCAGCTGACCGAACGCGCCGTCCAGGCCATCGTGACCGACCTGGAGCAGGCCGGCTGTCTCACCCGGCCCCGGACCGGGCGCCGCGACCTCTACCGGATCGCCGCCGGCACCTGGCTCCGGCACCCGGCGGAGTCCGGGCTGAGCGTGGCCGAACTCCTCGACCTGCTGGCCCGGGCCCACCACGACGGCGCCCCGGGGCAGGGGGCGGCGGAACCCCCCGGGGGCCGGGGAGCGGGACGGCGACGGGCGCCGACACGCCCCGCAGCGGTCCGACCGGCACGCCGGCCGCCAGGTGTCTTGACAGGGTGGGGGTCGGTCAGTCCGCCGGGATGTGCGCGAGCATCCGCTCCCGCCGCCCACCCAGGTGGCCCTGAGCGCGTCGATCGCCCTTTTCCTCGGCCTGGAGGCCGGCCGGCCGGAGCCGGCGGGCCCGGAGGCCCGGCCGGCCCGCGGCGCGGCGGGGACCGTCAGCCCTCGGCCGGCAGCTCGTAGACGTGGTCCGGGGTGATGATCGAGGTGATCGCCCTGGCCAGCAGGGTGCTCGGCTCGAAGCCGTCGTGCAGGATGTCGGTGTTGATCAGGAGCACCATGGTGGCCTCCTGCTCCGGCAGGTACATCGTCACGCTCTCGTAGCCCGGCAGCGAGCCGTTGTGCCCGACCCAGCCGTGCGTCCGGAAGAGCCCCAGGCCGTACCCGGCGCCGTCGAAGCCGGGGACGGTGATGAACTTCTCCCGCTGCGCCTGGGTGGCCGGGGACAGCAGGGTGCCGGTGGCGACCACCTTGGCCCAGCGGCGCAGGTCGTGCAGGTCGGAGATCATCGCACCGGCCGCCCAGCCCCAGCTCGGGTTCCAGTCCGTGGTGTCGGCGACGTCGCCGCTCAGCGTCTGGTCCGTGTAGCCGTGCGCGTGCGGCTGCGGGAACTCCGCGCCGGTCGGCAGGAAGGTGTGGTCCAGGTGGGCCGGCCCGGTGACCCGCTGGTGGACGAAGTCCTTGAGCGGCATCCCGCCGAGCTTCTCCACCAGCAGGCCGAGCAGGACGTAGTTGGTGTTGGAGTACTGGAACGCCGCGCCCGGGGCGAAGACGTTCTGGTGGGTGAAGGCGTAGGCCAGCACCTCCTGCTGGGTGAACGACCGGGTCGGGTCGCTGAGCAGCGCCTGCTGGAAGGCCGGGTCGGCCGTGTAGGAGAACAGGCCGCTGCGCATCTCCAGCATCTGCCGGACGGTGATGTGCTCGCCGTCCGGGACGCCGTCCAGGTAGGAGGCGATCGGGGTGTCCAGCCCGACCAGGCCGTCGTCGACCAGTTCCAGGACGGCGGTGGCGGTGAAGGTCTTGGTCTCGCTGCCGATCCGCATGTTGAAGTCGGTCCGCATCGGCGCGCCGGTCACGGTGTCGGCGACCCCGGACGAGCGGACGTAGGTGCCCCGGCCGGGCAGCCAGAGCCCGACGATCACCCCGGGGATGCCCGCCTCCAGGCGCGTGCACTCGATCGCCTCGTCGAGGCGGGCCGCGAGCGCGGGGTCCAGCCCGTGCGGCGGCCGGCCGTCGGCGGACCGGTCGGCGGCGGTGGCGGCCACCGCCACCGGGGCGGCCTGGACCGGGGACACCGAGAGGGTGACGGGCGCGAGGGTGGAGAGGGCGAGCAGGGCGGTGGCCAGTCTGCGTGCGGGCACACGGCGCATGGGTGGGGGTCTCCTCCGGAAGTGGGCGGACACTGCGAGGCCAAGGTCACCACCCCCCGTGGCCCCGCCCCGCGCGCCCGACGCCCACCCCCCGGCGAGTCCATCCGTACGGACCACCGCCGTGCTCGGTCCCCTCAGCTCGCCGGGCCGGGCCTGCCCGGAGCCCGGGGCCCACCGGGCGGGCCCGGCCCGGCGGCGCCGCACACCGCCGCCGGAAATCCTGACGAAATCCTTACGCGAGCACCTCCGGGCCGGACACCACCCCCCTGACCTGCCGCGACGACCGTCCGCCCACCGGGCGGGCCACCGGCCGCGCCCCGGCCCCGCCCCGGCGCCCCCGGTCCGCTCCCTCCGCTCCGGGAGCGGACTCGCCGAGGGGAGTACGATCGCGCCGACGAAGCGCCAAGTGGGGTCGACCGCAAGCCCGGTGACGCTCAGCGCACCCGGCGGCCAGGCCGCCGGGAGCCGCGGAACCGCTCGCCGTCCCCCCACCGGGCGCGTGAGGCGACGAGTCGAACGGGGGCGGTCGGCATGAGCACACCGGCGGGTAGTGGTCAGTTCAGCGTGAACAGTCAGGCGATGAAGGGTTCGCAGTCGGCCTTGAACGGCATGGCCCTGGACTGCCCCACCATCGGCGCGCTGGCGGACGAGTCGACCAACGCGGCGGCCGCCGCGCACCAGGGCTGGGACACCGCCGGTGCGCTGCGCGCGGCCCTGGCCGAATGGCACGAGCAGGTCGAGCAGTTGACCGCGCGGCTGCACCGGAACAGCTCCGCGATGGAGCAGACGACGCTCAACTACCACACCACCAACCAGTCCATCGCCGACCTGCTCAAGGTGAAGTGACCATGCTCGGATACGAGGACGTCCTGCACGCGAACCCCGGCACGCTGTCCACCGCCGCGACGCAGTGGCGGGCGATGGCCGACCGGTTCCACACCATGGAGGGCAGCTTCGACCGCGACGTGCTCTCGGTGACCCGCGACGGCCTGTGGACGGGCGGCACGGCCGGTCTGGCCGACTTCCAACTGATGGCGACCAAGGGGCAGATCGTGGCCGCCCAGGTCGAGGCGAAGGCGATGGCCTCACTGCTCGACGACGCGCGGGCGGACTTCGAGGCCGCGCAGAGGCAGGTCCGCGACGCCGCGGACGGCGCGGTCAAGGCCGGCTTCAAGGTCACCGGCACCGGCGTCGCCGTGCTCGATCCCGGCACGCTCGACCCGGGCACGCTCAACGACCTCCACCACGACGCCGACACCCAGCGGGCCTACCAGGAGGCCGCGGGCAAGTGGACGCAGGCCATCGAGGCCGGCCTCCAGCGGGCCACCGACGCCGACCAGCGCGCCGCCCGCGCCCTGCGCAGCGCCTCGAAGGCCGGCAGCTTCGACAACTCCTTCAACGGCTCGGCGCTGGGCGGCGGCGACCAGGCCGACGCGCAGCGCGCCGCCGACCTCGCCACCCGGATCGACAGTCTGAACGGCGACGAGCGGGCCCAGCTGGCGAACCTGATGAAGGCCAACGCGGACAGCCCCGAGTTCTCCCGGACACTGCTGGACACGCTCGGCCCCGACGGCACCCTGAAGCTCGCGGAGAAGCTCAACGACCCGGGCAAGGACGACGGGAAGAAGGGCAGCTACCCCGGTCTGCAGACCGACCTCACCCGGGCCATCGCCTCCGCCACCCAGGACCCGAACACCGAGTTCTACCGGAAGTGGCGGGCCGGCCTGCGGGAGAACGGCACCAGGAACTTCGGCTCCAACACCGAGCCGGTCTACGGGTACCAGATCCTCGGCACCCTGATGGGCAAGGGCGACGCGAAGTACTCCACGCCCTTCCTCACCGACCTCGGCGACGACATCATCGCCGCCGAGAAGAAGCAGCCGGGCCTGTGGAGCTACCGGGCGTCGCACGACGGCACCTCGCTCGGCGCCGACCCGCTGGACGAGCTGCTCGGCGTCATGGGCCGTCAGCCCGAGGCCGCGACCTCCTTCCTGGACCCGGGCGCGGACGGCTCCAACCAGCGGCTGCACTACCTGCTGAAGGACCGGGACTGGCCGCAGGGCTACCTCACCGGCTACACCGGCGAGATGAAGATGCCCGACCCGCTCTCCCAGAGCGGCCTGGCCGCCGCCGTCGAGGCCGCCGCCACCGGCGAGCGGGCCGGTACCGCGCACGACGGCAAGCACACCGAGGCCCAGGCCCGCGTCATGCACGACACCATCGTCACCGTGGACGAGGGCCACGGCGGCGACAAGATCAAGGACACCCTGCGCCGGCCGCTCGCCAACGCCCTCGCCGACTACGTCGGCGACACCCACGAGCTGCTCAACGGCCGCAACGACGTCTACAACGGCCACACCGGCCACGACTCGGTGTGGAAGGACGGCGACACCACCCGGATGGCCGTCGGACAGGACAGCCTGGTCCGGTTCATGCGCGGCCTCTCCGACGATCCGGCCGCCTACGGCACCCTGCACCGCGCCGAGACGGGCCGGATCGACCAGGAGCTCGCCGCCATCGGGCCCAACCCCACCGAGGCCCAGATGAAGGACCCGATGGGCAAGGGCGCGGCGGCGCTCGGGGTCTTCGACGCGATCCGCGCCGACGCGGACCTGGACATGCGCGACGACAAGAACGCCCAGGCGGACTGGAAGGCCAAGGTCCTCTACCACACCATCGGCGCCCCGATCACCCCGATCGCACCGCTCGGCGACGCCGCCCAGCGCCTGGTCGACACCTGGACGTACGAGGTCAGCCTGGAGGAGAAGGACCGCAACAACTCCGAGGCCAACGCGAAGGTGTCGGACACCTGCCTCGGTGCCAACCGCCAGATGTCCGACATGGTCGGCATCTGGGCCAGGGACCGCGGCATGGACCCGGACGGCCCGACCGTCAACTCCCTCCAGGACGACATGCTCAACAGCCGCAACCGCAGCAACGACGTCGCCGGCCGCTACCTCGGCCGGGGCAACGCCTGATGGCAGCCACGCCCTGGGCCCGCCGCACCGCGGCCGCCGCCACCGCCCTGGTGGTGGCGGCCGCGGTCGGCACCGGGCTCTGGTGGACGCTCAGGCGCGACGACCCCGACCGGGACTGCGCGGGCCTGCGCACGGACGCCCGCGTCCGGACCGTCCTCGGTGACACCTGGCGGTCCGACCTGCCGTGCGGCGAACTCGCCGCCGGGCTCCGCCGCGCCACCGTCGGGACGCGGCCCGGCGCCCACACCCTCGGGCAGGCCCACGCGATGCGCACGGTCGTGCTGGCGGTCGCCGACTCCGCCGGCCACCGGGTGCACCCGGACGTGCGCGGCCCGCTCGCCGAAGCCCTCGCCGACTACGCGGCCGACACGCACACGGTGCTCACCGGCGTCAGCAACACCGCGATGGCGCACGACGGCCCGGACGACGACGCCTGGCAGGACGACCGGGGGGTGCACTTCGCCGTCCGCGAGGACCAGCTGATCGAGGTCCTGCGCGGCCTCGCCGAGAGCCCGGCGGCCTACGCCGGCCTGCGCGGGGCGGACCTGCGGCAGGGCGCGGCGGGCCTGGCCGCCGTCCCGGCCGACCCGTCGCCGGCCGCGATCGAGGACCCGCTGGCCCGCGCCGCCGCACCCGCCGGGGTCTTCGACGGGATCGCCGACGACGTCCTGCGCAGGCGCTCCCGCGCCGCCCGGACCGCCTGGCAGGAGGGGGTGCTCCAGGGCCTGGCCCCCGCCGGGGCACCACCCGCGTTCGGCGACGCCCCTGCCGAGTACCTCGCCCGGACCTGGCTGGGTCGGCTCGCGGAGCCCGCGCCCACCGCGCGGGAGCGGTTCGCCCGCCTCGACGACCAGGCCAACGGTCTCCTGGGCCTCTGGGCCGACGCCACCCACCAGGACGAGGCCGGGATCGGTCTGCCCGCGCTCCGGGACCGGGCCCGCGCGTCCACCGACCGCGAACGGGGCGCCGCGGCCGGACAGCTCAAGCAGGAGGCCTGACCGGCGCCGCCCCGACCGCCTAGGCCGGCCGGGGGCGCTGTTCCTGGTGGCCGCAGAGCCAGGCGAGCGCCTGGTAGGCGCCGAGGGCGTAGTCGGCGTCGTCCCGCAGCGGCTCGCTCACCCGGACGGCCGCGGCCTGGCACTCGGCCAGGAGCTGTGCCCGGCACGGCCCTCCGGCGGCGCCGAGCGGGGCCGCCGCGGTCACCGGGGCGCCGGGCTGGGCGCCGGCGGCCCAGCGGTAGGCGCCGAGTACTCCGTGTTCGAAACCGGTCCACGGTTGCGGCGATTGGTTGGCTTCCTCGATCGCCTCGAACACCTCGTCCAGCCCCCGCACCCCCACGGCCGGGATCGTCGTCTCGTCACTGGTCATGACCGCAACCTACGTCCGGCGGCGCCCGGTCGCCCGCCGAGGACGCCCGGCGGCGCGGTCCGGCCCACCGGGACCGGGTGTCCGTTCCCCGGCCGGTACGGGGGGCGGCGGGCCGCGCGCGCGGCCGGCGGCGTTGGGCCGTGGGAGGGGTCCGGGCCGCCCCGGGCAGCACCCGACCCGTGGCGGCCCGGGCCGAGGTGGCCCAGCCCGAGGTGGCCCAGCCCGAGGCGGCTCAGCCCGAGGTGGCGACCCGGTCCCGCCACCACCGCAGCGTCGCCGCGACCTGCTCGTCGACGGGGGTGGCCCGCACCGCGAACTCGGCCTCGTAGGCGCTCGCGTCGACGACGAACGGCCGGTCGAACTGGTAGCGGGTCTCCTTCAGCTCCCGGACCAGCGGGGAGAAGAGTGCCGCCACCCCCAGCACGGCCGGCGCCAGCCTGCGCACCGCGACCGGCCCCGTTCCCGCCCCGGCGGCGAGGCGGTCGACCATCTCCCGGGCGGACCGCGCGGGCGCCGTCGGGACGTGCCAGGCCCGCCCCCAGGCGCGCTCCTCGCCCGCGACCTCGACCAGCGCCCGGGCCACGTCGGGCAGGTAGCTCCAGCTGTGCGGGGCGTCCGGATCCCCCAGCGTGGAGACCGGCTTGCCGCGCAGCACGCGCGGCACGACCCGCCCGGCCAGGTGCCCGCCGTCGGTCACGCCGGGCCCGAAGAAGTCCGAGGCCCGCACCTCGACCGCCCGGATCCGGCCCTGCTCGTGCAGCCGGCGCGCCTGCTCCCACAGCGCGGCGCGCACCCGGCCCTTGGGCCCGGTGGCCGCGAGCGGCAGCCGCTCGGTCAGCGGGCCCGCCACCGGGCCGTAGCCGTAGAGGTTCCCGAGCATGACCAGCACGGCGCCGCTCGCCTCGGCCGCCGCGCAGGCCGAGGAGGCCAGCGACGGCCAGTCCCGCACCCAGTGGTGGTACGGCGGCGCGGCGCAACTGTGGATCGCGGCCGCGCCCTTCGACAGCCCGGTCAGCCGGGCGCTGTCGGCCGCGTCCGCCGCGACGTGCTCGATCCCCGGTTCCGGGCCGCGGCCCGACCTGGTGACGACCCGTACGGTATGCCCCTGCTCGGCCAGCAGCCTGGCGGTGGCCGCCCCGGCGGGCCCGAATCCCATGACGACATGAAGGCTCACCCACGCACACTAGCGCGACCGCACGGTGTCCTTTCGCCGTCGGTCCGCGCTCCGGGGCCCGGAGTTGGCCGCCCGGCGCCCCTGGGGGACCGGCTCAGGCCGGGCCGGGCGGCGCGTCGATCGCCAGCACCTCGGCGGTGGCCGGGCCCGCAGGCGTGTCGTAGGACACGGCTTCCCCGGTGCGGCGGCCGAGCAGCGCGTGGCCGAGCGGGCTGTCGTAGGTCACGAGGGTCTGCTCGAACTCGTTGGCGAGCTCGCCGATCTGGAACGTCTCCTCGCCGCCGTCGGCGAACCGGAGGGTCACGGTGCTGCCCACCCCGATGACACCGGGCGGAGCGGCGGGGGCCGTCGCCGCCTCGCTCAGTCGCGCGGTGATCCCGGCGATCCGGGCGTCCAGCCGGGCGGTCTCGGTGACGCGCTGCAACTCGTCGGCCTGGTCGGCCAGATCGCCGGCGGTATCGGTGCCGGTGCCTTTCAGGGTCGCCGCGACGGCGTCGCGTTCCATCCGCAACTGCGCGAGCTCCTGTTCGAGGGCCTCACGGGCCTCGGGGCTGATGGGCTCGGGGACACCGGTCATTCCTGCTCCCGTGGTGTGGCGGGACAGAACAAATCGCCCTGAAGCGGGTATTTCCGAGCATAGCAAGGACCGTTCGGGCCGGTCGCCCCGGCGGCGCTCCCGGCAGGGCGACCGACCGGCCCCGTGTCCGGCCGGTCACCCCCCGGGGCCGGTCAGTCGCCGGCCGTGGTGGGGCGGTGGTGGACGTACTCGACCACCGTGCCGTCGGGGTGGCGGACGTTGAACCCGGCACCGGTGGGGACGTCCCGGAGCGGGACGACGATCTCCGCCCCCTCGGCGAGCAGCCGCTCGTAGTAGGGGCGGACGTCGTCCACCAGCAGCGTGCCGGTGGTGTCCCGGTACGGCGCCAACTCGCCCTCCTCGCCCGCGATCAGCAGGAACGCGCCGACGGTCGCCAGCCGCAGGGCGCCGAAGTCGAAGCCGGAGTCGGCCGTCACCGCCTGCAGCCGCTCGTAGAAGGCGACGGCGCCGTCCAGGCCGTCCGGTTCGAGGAAGACCCGGATCAGGACACGGGGCTCGGCGAGGTGGGAGGAGTCGTTCTGCCGGCGCCACACCCGGGGCGTCCGCTGCTCAGCTGTCATACCGTCAGCCTCGCCCGTCCCGGGCGGTGGTGGCAGCCCACCGTTCATGGGGTGAGTCGCACTCATAGGATCAGCCCATGGACGAGTCGCTACGCCGAGAGCTCGGTGCCCATCTGCGCGCGGCCCGGGCGTCGATCGCCCCGCAGGACGTCGGCCTCGGCGCCGGCGGCCGGCGCCGCTCCCCCGGGCTGCGCCGCGAGGAGGTCGCCACCCTCGCCGGGGTCAGCGTGGCCTGGTACACCTGGCTGGAACAGGGCCGGGTGAGCACCTCGCGACAGGTGGTCGACGCCGTCTGCCGGGCGCTGCGGATGGATCCGGTCGCCCACCGGCACGCCCTGGCGCTGGCCGGGTTCCTCCCCCCTCCCCCGCGCGCCGGGCAGTGGGCGGCGGCCGTCCCCGGCCCGGACACGCTGGCGCTCGTCGACAGCTGGCACGCCACCCCGGCGCTGGTACTGGACGAGCGCTTCGACGTCCTCGCCGCCAACGCGGCCCACCGGCGCCTGTGGGGAGCCCCGGAGGAGGCCCCGGCCGAGGAGCGCAATCTGCTGCTGCACCTCGCCGCGGGCCCACCCGGACGCCACCGGATCACGGCCGGCCCCGCCGACGGGAGCGCCCCCGGCGGACAGGCGCTGCTGCGCGGCCTCTACGAGCAGTTCCGGGCCGCCACCGCCCACGTCCCCGACGACCCCCGGTCCGCGGAGATCGTCCGCCGGCTGCACGCGCTGCGGCCGGACGCCGCGCACTGGTGGCAGTGCCGCGCCGTCGCGGACTTCCGGCCGAGCACGGTCGAGGTGGTGGACACCGGGCGCCCGGACCGGGTGCTGCGGCTGACCTTCTCGCTGCTGCGGCCGGCGGCCGACACCGGGGTGCTGCTGCTCACCCAGCACCCGGCCGACGCCACCGGAGCCGCCCTGCTCGCCCGGCTCGTGGCGTGAACCGACCGGGCTGACGCGGCGTCAACTCGTCCGTGGGCAGAGCTTGGTGCCCGGCGATCCCGGCTCGTGCGCGCGGGTTCGGCCGCCGCCGCGGGTGGAACACCCCCCAAGGGACTTCCGGCGGAGGGAACAGCGCCATGGGCCTCTTGCACACCGCCTGCACGGTGGCCGTTCCGCTCCTCGCGATGTGGTCCGTCCTGCGCGTGTGGTTCCGCGGCGACGCCGTGGTCGCGGACTCACTCGCCGCGTACTGCTGGTCGGCCGTCGGCATCGCGCTCGGCCGGACGGCCGGTCCGTGGTGGCTGCCGGCCGTCTGCTGGACCACCGCGGGCGCCACCCTGCTGTCGCACGTGATCTCACTGCTGAGGCTGCTGTTCGAGAAACCGCTGGTCCGGGTCGACCCGGCACGCTTCCGGGAGAGGCTGCTGGAGATCTGCGGGACGGAGACCGGACCGGAAGCCTTCCTGGTCGGCGTGGGCCCGGACGGCACGGTCGTGGTCCGGGGACTGGAGGCGGCCGGAGTGCCGCGCCACCGGCACCGGCCGGGCCCCGGCTGCGCCACCTGCTACCTGGAGGAGTTCGTCCGCGAGCTCGCCGTCAACGGCACGGACGCGGTGGACCGCTACCGCGGCCTGCTGAAGCGCCGCGCCAACCGGCTCTTCCTGCTGCGGCGCGGCGTGCTCGACAACCGGTGGACGGCGGAGCTCCGGCAGGTGCCGGGCTTCAGCACGCCGTTCGCGTACTCCCCGTGCGCCGTCCACCGCCTCTGACGGCGCTCCGCACACCCCCGGTCGCACCGAAGCGGCCGTTCGGACCGGCGCCGCGGTGGCACCGGTCCGAACGGCCCCGGCAGCGGGTCCGCGGAGCGGAGGCGCTCAGGGAAGCAGCTTGTCCAGGGCGGCGGGGCCCTCCGCCGCCAGCTTCCGCTCCGCCCACGCGAGGGTCTCCGGGGTGATGTCGCGCCCGGAGGCCAGCACCAGGTCCTCGGGGGTGACCTCACCGCCGGCGCCGGTGTGCAGCAGGGCGTCCGGCGTGACCTCGCCGGGCCACTGAATCGAATCGGGTCGGTCGTTCATACCGCCTCCTAGTTCGTTCACTGCCTCCATCCTGGCGCCTGGAGGGCGAAAACGGACAGCCGTACGGGGTACGCGGGGCCAGATGGTGGAACCGGCCGCGCGCTCGGCCCGCGCGGGGGTGGCACCGGGAGCGCGCCGGAACCCGGACAATGACGGGATGAGCAGCGCACACCAGCAACCCCGTGGCCTCACCTCACTGATCCCGCAGTCACGGGCCACCACGGCCAGTGAACGGGCCGCCGCCCAGCTCCTGCACCTGCGCGAGACCTCGCTGCCGGTGCCGGTGGTCGCGGCCGCCGCCGAACTGATCGCCGACCGCCTGGACGACCCGGATCCGGTCACCCGCGAGGTCGCCGCCGCCGTCCACAGCCGCCTGCTCGCCGCCCTGGCGGACATCGCGCCCGGCCGGTGAGCCCGCCCGGCGACCGGGGGCCGCTCAGCGGGTGCCGACGGCGTCCAGGACGCGCAGCGCCCGGTCGGGCAGCTCGACCGAGGCCGCCGCGATGTTCTCGCGCAGGTGCGCCACCGAGGAGGTCCCGGGGATGAGCAGGATGTTCGCACGTAGGCGATGCCCTGGTCGGCGCACCGGTCGACCAGGTCGTCGTCCCCGCGCAGGGCGACGTTGTAGTGGTTCTGCACACAGGCCACCGGGGCGATGTCGCGAGCCGCCCGGACCTGCTCGGCGCTGACGTTGCTGACCCCGAGGTGGCGGATCAGGCCCTGCTCGCGCAGTCCGGCGAGGACGGCGAACGGCCCGGCGACGTCGGCGGCGGCCCGGGTGTCGGTCATCCGCAGATTGACCAGGTGCAGCGCCGGTACGTCCAGCCGCCGGAGGTTGTCGTGGACGGCCCGGACCAGCTCGTCGCGGGACAGGGCGGCGGGCCAGGCCCGGTCCGGGGTGCGGCGGGCGCCGACCTTGGTGGCGACGCACAGGTGCTCCGGGTACGGGTGGAGGGCCTCCCGGATCAGGTCGTTGACCACGTGCGGGCCGTAGTAGTCGCTGGTGTCGAGGTGGGTGATCCCGGCCTCGACGGCGGCGCGCAGGACGGCGAGGGCGGCGTCCCGGTCCCGGGGCGGCCCCCACACCTTCGGGCCCGCCAGCTGCATCGCGCCGTAGCCGAGCCGGGTGAGGGCCAGCCCACCGATCTTCCAACTGCCCGCCGCGGCCGGGGCGGTCGTCTCTGAGGTCATGCCCGGATGATCTCCGGGCCGTACACTGGGCCGCCAACGATTAAGGGATGTCCGAATCCTGAGGAGGCCGCGTGCACGCGGAACTGGCGTTCTCGGCCGCCGACCTGGCCCTGGTGCGGTTCGCCGTCTCGCCGATGTGGGAGGTGGGCACCAGCTACCGGCTGCTGGCCTCCGGCGCCGCGCACCCCGTCCACCAGCCGTGGATCCAGCAGGTCCGGCCGCGGGTCACCGCCGCGGGCCTGGACCGGGGGCTGCTCGCCGAGCTGGTGCCGCGCGCCGGCTACGTCGCCGACTTCCTCAACCCGGCGCCCGCCGGGCCCGCGCCCACCCTGGCGCAGGAGCTGGCCGGGATCCGCGCCACGCCCCCGTCCCGGGTGCACCAGGACCTCGAACGCCTGCGGGGCGAACAGGGCCCCCCGGCCCCCGGCTGCGGGCCCTCCAGGCCTCCCCGCCGGCCCAGCTGGAGCGGCTGGCGGAGGAGATCGAGACGTACTGGGAGCTCGCCCTGGCCCCCTACTGGGCGCGGATCCGGGCGGCGCTCGACGCCGATGTCTTCCACCGGGCCCGCCAGGTCGCCGAGCACGGCACCGGGCGGCTCCTCAACGAACTCCACCCCTCGGCGAGTTGGGACGACAACGCGCTGCGGATCGCCCGCCGGCGGCGGACGCTGTCCCGGCAGGGCGCCGGCGACGGGCTGCTGCTGATCCCCTCGGCGTTCACCGGGCCGCACCTGCTCACCCGGCTGATGCCGCCGGAGCCGCCCCAACTCGCCTATCCGGCCCGCGGCATCGGCGCCCTGTGGGAGTCGCGGCCGGCCCCGGCGGCGAACGCCCTGGCCGCCGTCCTCGGCCGCTCCCGGACCAGGCTGCTGACCGAACTGGACTCCCCGGCGTCCACCACCGAACTGGCCCGCCGCACCGGGCTCTCCCCGGCCGGGGTGTCGCAGTACCTCACCGCGCTGCGCGACGCCGGCCTGGTCAGCGCCCACCGGGCCGGCCGCTCGGTGCTCTACGCCCGTACCTCCGTCGCCGAAGCCGTGCTGGCGGCGCCCCGGCCCTGAGGGCGCCGGCCGAGGGGGCTTGACCGGCCGTCACCCGTCCTGCGCCTGGCTCTGGTCGCCGCTCAACCCGTAGCCGGGCCGGTGCCGCCCTCGGAGACGGCGGCGGTGTCCACGACCGGCGCGGGGTCCGCGGTGACCCGGGTGCCGGGGTGCAGCAGCGCGCAGACGAAGGCGACCGCGAGCGCGGCCGCCATGCCGTAGAGCACGGGCCCGTTCGCCTCGGCGAAGTCCTGCCGGATCGCGTCCAGCAGCGTGGCGCCGACGCCGTTCGGCGCCTGCGAGCCCGAGCCGTGGCCGGTGATGCTCTTGGTGACGGTGTCGGCGACGCCGGGCGCGGCGTCCACCGGGACGCCGTTGGCGACCAGCGTGCTCCGCACGTTCCTGGTGGTGCTGTGCAGCAGGACGGTGCCCAGCACCGCCAGGCCCAGGCTCGCGGAGTAGTTGCGCACCGTCTGGGTGATCCCGGTGACCTCGCCGTACGAGGCGTTGATCGAGCGGTTGACGGCGTCCGTCGAGGCGGGGGTCAGCAGCAGCCCGATCCCCGCGCCCGCCAGGACGATGTACGGCCACTGCGCGCCGAGCGACAGGTCGGTGATCTTCGAGGCCCAGAGCGCGAAGCCGACCGCGGACACCGCCGTGCCCAGCAGCATCGGCGGGCGCGCGCCGCGCCGGTCCAGCATCCGCCCGCCGATCTGCGAGCCGGGGGCGAACCCGGCGAAGAAGACCAGCAGGTAGAGACCCGCCTCGTTGGGCGTCTGGTCCAGCGCCACCTGCGCGTAGACGGAGGCGAAGAAGAACACCGGGACGAAGGCGATCATCGCGAAGAAGAGCACGGCGTTGTCCGCCGCGAAGGCCCGGTCGGCGAAGACCCGCATCTTGATCAGCGGGTGCTCGGTGCGCAGCTCCAGCGCGACGAACACCACCAGGACGACCAGCCCGCCGACGATGCACAGCCAGGTCGCCCAGCTGCCCCAGCCCCAGGCCGCCGCCTGCTGGAGGCCCAGCACGCTCAGACCCATCCCGACGGCAACCAGGGCGGCGCCCGGCCAGTCGACCGGCTCGCGGCGGGGGTGGTTGCGGATGCCGGCGAGTACGGTCAGGACCACCGCGACGACCGCGACCGGCACGTTGACCCAGAAGATCGCCCGCCAGGTCCAGCTGGTCAGCCAGCCGCCGAGGATCGGGCCGATCGCGGTCAGGCCGCCCGCGACCCCGAAGAACAGCGCCAGCGCCCGGCCGCGCCGCTCGACCGGGAACACCTCCACCACCACGGCCAGCGCCGCCGGGAACATCAGCGCCGCGCCGAGGCCCTGCACCGCCCGGAAGCAGATCAGCCAGGTCTCGGCGGCACCGCCGGAGGGCACCGCGCCGCAGAGCGCCGAGGCGATCACGAAGGTGAGCGTCCCGATCAGCATCATCCGCTTGTGGCCGAGGACGTCCGCCAGCCGGCCGCCGAGGGCGAAGAAGGCCGCGAGGGAGAGCAGATAGGCGTTGACCACCCACTGCATCCCGACGGCCGACAGGCCCAGTTCGCGAATGATGTCGGGCGCGGCGATCGAGACGATCGTCTGGTCGATGAAGGTCATCGAGACCGCGAAGAGCATGGCCGCGAGCGTCAGCGACTGGCTCGCCGCGACCGGCGCGGACTCCTTCGGGGTGCGGTCGGGCCGCGGTGTACCCATCCGTCGCGTCCTTCCGTTCCTCCGGGGCCTCCGGGGCCTCCGGTGGGTCCTCCGATGGGTCCTCCGGTGGTCCTCCGGTGAGCTCTTCGGGCCCTCCGGGCTCGGCGCCCGGCGGGCGGCGAGGACCGATCCCACGGTCGACACCCCTACGACCGGTCCCGCACGGCGTTCCCCGCGGTGGCCGCGTACCCGCGGCTCGGTGGCGGAGACGGCGCGAGACCACCGGCGGCCCCTCGCCGGGCCACCGGTGGCCGCTCAGGAAGTGCTCAGCACTGGGGCCGACGGCCGTGATTGGCCCCGCGCTTGGCTCGTGCCTTCTTCTTGCGACGTCGCTTCGACGACATGGCCACTCCTCTCCCGACGGGGTGCGCTGACCCCGGATTCCACCGTGGCACATCGGGCCGCGACGGGCCTCCGGAGCGCGTACGGGAGGGGGATCGGTGAGCGCGGCGGCCGCGCCGGCCGCCCGGGCCCGGCGCGGTCTCCGCGCGTCGACCCGCACACCGGAGCGGTCGACGGCCCGAGTCGAACCTCCGCTGCTCAGAGTATTTTTGACTGCCCATCAGATCCGTTGCTCACGCCCCCCGGGGCACGCCGCGGCATCGCGGATACGGCCGCGCTCGACCCGGGCGAGCGGGCGGAACCGCGCGGGCGGGGAGTGGTCCGGCACTGCCGGGGGCCGGCCCCGACGACCGGGGCCGGCCCCCGGCGGTCAGAACGCCGAGGTGTAGGCGGTGAGGAACGGCGCCGACACCGGCGATCCGGCGGCGTTGAAGCAGATCGTGTAGAGCTTCACCGTGCCGGCGCTGCGGGCCCACGGCAGGGCCAGCCCGCACCAGCCCGGGCCGGGGCCGTACGCCGTGGCGTGCGCGGTGTCCGAGGGGACGGCCACTCCGGGCAGGGTGATGGTGAACGGGACCGAACCGGCCAGCGTGTTGGTCGCGCCGCTGGAGTTGAAGTTCGTCGCCGCGGGGACCCCGCCGTTGAACCAGAGGTAGCCGAACGACTTCGGCGGGAACGCCGGCCCGTGCAGGGCGCGCTTGAGGGAGTAGCTCAGCGTCCACCGGGTGTCGTACGGCGCGCCCGCCGCGTCGAAGCAGCTGACCACCACGGTCTGACCGGACGCCGCCGGCGCCCAGTCGGCCACCTTGCAGCGCGCGCCCTGGACCGCGTCGACCGCGGTGACCTCGATGTTCCCGGCAGCGGTGGACAGGCCCAGACCGGGCAGCCAGGCCTTCCAGATCCCGGTCGAGCCGTGACTCACCGTGTTGACCGCGCCGGCGGAGTTGTACTGCGCGAGCACCGCCCCGGAGATGTCCGAGAAGGTGTAGCCGTAGGAGCCGCCGGCCGGCGACGGGGTCCCGCTGCTGGTGGTGTAGAGCACGGTGAACAGCGTGTTGTCGGGGGCGCCGCCCGGCCGGTAGCAGTTCACCGCGACGTCCTGCCCGGTGCCCGCCGTGGACCAGCCCTTGATCTGGCACCAGTTGCCGGTACGGCCGACGGCGGTGGCGTGGGCGATGCCGCCCGGGCCGGCGATGAACGGGAAGTGCACGAGGTACGAGCCGACCGCGAGCTGGTCGACCTTGACGGGGTTGCTCGCCGGGGAGGGCCAGCTGCCCCACTGCCGGGTGGGGTCGGGAACGTACCCGGCGGGCGGGGTCGGGTTGTCGAGGAACGCGAAGCCCCAGCGGTCCGGCACGGCGGCCCGGGCGGGGCCGGCCGCCGGCAGGGCGACCGCCACCACGGCGGCCAGCATGGTCAGAACGAGCAGGACGGCGCGGACGGGTCTGAACGACGGCGCGACAGTGCGGGCATGCATGGGCGTACTCCCTGGGTGGTGAGGAGGGGTGTGCGGCCTGCGTCGGTGCAGCCTGCGCTACGAGCCCGCTCCCGGTCCCCGGGGCGGGCCGTGGCCGAGTGGGACGCACCGGTGCCCGGAGAGCCCGGTGGTGTCCGACGTCGGCCGACGCTGTCGGGGTCAGGCCGACGGCGCCTCACATCGTAGGAGCGCACCGGCCGCAGGCCCAGGCCTCTGGCATGTCCCGGAGGGCGGTTGTCGGCCGTTCGCCGGACCGCCCCACCCGCCCCGGCGGCGCCCGCCGGACGCTGCGCCCCCACCGGCCGGTGGCCACCGGCACCCGGGACCTCACGGCCGGTCGGCCGCCCCAGCCGTACCGCGCCACCGGCGCCGCGGCGGTGTCCGGAACCCGGCCCGGCGGGGTGGGCGGGGCCCGTACGGCGGGCCGGCGCGCCCGGCCCCGGACGCCCCGCCCGTCGCGGAGTGCGACCGCCACCCATCCGGCCTATGGTCGGTGTACGGGGGCACGGCAGGGCGAGCGGTCCGCCGCTCCCGGAGACGACGTGCCGGCCCCTCCCGGCGAAGGAGATGGACCGGTATGACCAGCGCGTCCGAAACCCCCGTGCTCGACACCCTGGCCGCCATGACGCTCGACTCGGTCGAGCGGTGCGGCCTGCCGGTGGACACCTTCCTCCTCACCCGGATCGCGGCGCTCGTCGCGATGGACGCACCACCGATGTCCTACCTGGCCCACATCGGCGCCGCCGACGGAGCCGAGCTGACGGCCGCACAGCTCCAGGACGTGCTGGTCGCCATCGCGCCGATCGTGGGCACCGCCCGCGTGATGTCGGCGGCCGGGCACATCGCGGAGGCCCTCGGCATGGCCATCGCGGTGGCCGAGACCGACATCGCGGCGGGCGGCTGACACCCTTCCCTCCACCGCCGGGCGGCGTGCCGCGAGGCCGGCGGCCGCCGCGGCCACCCGAACCGGGTGGCCGGTCGACACCGTCCGGGCACCCGGTGACCGGACGCCCCGCGCCCGGGCGCGCCGGGAGCGTCGTGCCCGGCGCCGGGCGAAGACCGAGGAGACGCGCAGCATGGCGTCCCGTTCCCTCCTGAGTGCCCGCTGGTCCGCCCGGGCGGCCCTGGCCTGTGTGCTGGGCGCGGTGGCCGTGCTGGTGGGCACGGTCGGCGCCGGCGGCATCCTGGTGCTCGCCGGCGGGCTGGCCGGGCTGGCGCTCACGGCGGCCGGGACGTGGTGGGTGGTCTCCCACCACGGGGTCGTCCGGCTGGCGGGCGCCCTGCTCGTGGTCGCGGCGCCCGCGGCCGTCGTGGTGGGCTATGCCCGGGCCGGGCTCTGGCCGGTGGCGCTGGCCGCGCTCGCCCTGTGGGCGGTCGCCGCGGCGTTCGCGCGGTCGGCGCTGCGCGCGGCCCGGCCCTTCCACGGCATGCGGGCGGTGGCCCGCGCACTCCCCCGTCACCCCGTGCTGATCATGAACCCGAGGTCCGGCGGCGGCAAGGTCGACCGGTTCGCCCTGGTGGAGCGGGCCGAGGCCCTGGGCGCCCGGGTCGTCCTGCTGGACACCAAGACCCACGTGGACGTCGCCGAACTCGCCCGCCGGGCCGTCGCGGAGGGCGCGGACCTGCTCGGCGTGGCCGGCGGCGACGGCACCCAGGCCACGGTGGCCGAGGTCGCCGCCGAGCACGACCTGCCGTTCCTGGTGATCTCGGCGGGGACGCGCAACCACTTCGCCATGGACCTCGGCCTGGACCGCGACGACCCGGCCCGCTGCCTGGACGCGCTGACCGACGGGGTGGAGCTGCGGGTCGACCTGGGCACCGTGGGCGGCCGGGCCTTCGTCAACACGGCCTCGTTCGGCGCCTACGCCGAGATCGTGCAGACCCCGCAGTACCGCGACGCCAAGGCCGGCTCGGCCCTCAGCGCCCTCCCCGACCTCCTCCTCGGCCACTCCGGGCACGCCCTGGAGGCGGTGCTGGCGGACGGCACCCGGCTGACGGGACAGCAGGCGCTGCTGGTCAGCAACAACCCGTACGCGGCTCCCGAACCGACCGTGGTGGGCAACCGCCGGCCGCGGCTGGACCGGGCGACGCTGGGGGTGGTGGGGATCCGGGTGGGCAACGCGTCGCAGGCCGCCGCCGTGGCGCTGCGGGGCAGCCGGGCGGCGGGCCTGCGCGTCCTGACCGCGCCCCGGGTGGTGGTCGACGCCGATGCCGGGCGGATCTCGGTCGCCGTGGACGGGGAGGCGCTGCGGCTCCCGACCCCGGTCACCTGCGCCGTCCGGCCCGGTGCGCTGCGGGTGCTGGTGCCGCGCGACCGCCCGGGGGCCCCGCCGGCCCGGCCCGCCATGGACTGGCGCGAGGTCGCGGCCCTCGCCCTGGGCCGCCGGCCCCGGTCGGAGTGACGGGGCGCCTGGAGACGGGGGCCCGCGGCGGTGGGGCGCGTCGGAGCGCCCGCGGCGGTGGGGCGCGTCGGAGCGCCCGCGCGCCGGTCGCGGACTTCGACCGCCCTGCGCGGGTTCCGGTCGCGCCGGGCCCACCGGACCGGCGCGCCGTCGAGCACCGGCAGCGTACGCCGGTCCGCCCGGACCGTCCGGGGAACACCGCTTCGGGGGAACGGCCTTGACGGTTCACCGGGGCCGGCGTCCACCGCACATCACCTGCCGAAGTCCTCCGCACGGCCCGTCGAAGGCCCGTCGAAGGCCCGTCGCAGACCTCGGCTTAGCACGAACTCGCCACGCTGCGGGGGGATTTCCCGAGGATACCCCTCACATGAGCGAACCCCGCCCCGGCCACGGTACGACGGGCCCGGGACAGGGCAAGTCTGGTGCCTGTGCTCAGCCGGCCGGCCCGGTCCGGCCGGCGTCCGGGTTCCGCGGAACGTGCGACAGAGCCACACCGAATCGGCTATAAAACACTGTTACTGATCTTTCGTCAGGAATGTCCCGGAGTTCCGGTTGTCCCGACCCCGGGCCGGGTCCCGGCGCGCACCCTTCGCGCCGGGGCCGCCCGGCCGGGTGCGGGCGCCGGTCCGCCCACGGTCCGGCGCCGCCGGAGCCGGCCCCGCCCACTCTCCCCACTCCTTCGAGCGCTTGAGGATGCTGATGCTTCGTGCTGGATCGTCACCCGGAGGCCGACGCCCGGCTCCCGTTCTCGTGTGGCTGGTGCCCACGGTCGTGACGGCGGGCGCCGCTGTCGTCGCCGCGCTGGTGGTCTCCACCGGCGCCCGCGCGGGGGTCCTCTGGTCCGGAGCGGTGGGCACCGCGGCGGTGGCGGTGGTGGCGGCCGAGACGGCCCGCCGGGGCCGCGCCCTCGCCGCCCTGCGCGAACGGTTCGCCCTCCAGGAGAACGAGCTGCGCCGCCGGCTGGCCCGGCAGGAGGCCGAGACCCTCCGGCTCGCCCAGACGACCATGCCCGAGGCGATCGCCCGGCTCCGGCGCGGCACCTCGACCGACGAGATCGTGCGGTCGTACGAGCCCCAGGACACCGGCACCGGCCCGCAGTTCCACGCCGCCCGGCTGGCGGTGCTGCGCAGCATCCTGGAGATCGTCGACACCGAGGAGGGCATGCGCGAGGCCACCCAGCGGGCCTTCGTCAACATCGCCCGCCGCGTTCAGGCGATCGTGCACCGGCAGGCCCAGGAACTGCGCCAGATGGAGGACCGGCACGGCAACGACCCGGCGGTCTTCGAGGACCTGCTGCGCCTGGACCACGGCAACGCCCTGATCGGCCGCCTCGCCGACAGCATCGCCGTCCTCGGCGGCGCCCGCCCCGGCCGCCAGTGGCGCAGGGCGGTCCCGCTGTACAGCGTGCTGCGCGGTGGCATGTCGCGCATCCTCGACTACCGCCGGGTGGAACTGCACCCGGTCTCCCAGGTCGCCGTGGTCGGACCGGCCGTCGAGCCGCTCATCCACGCGGTCGCCGAGCTGCTCGACAACGCCACCCGCTACTCCCCGCCGCAGACCAGCGTGCACCTGACCGCCGTCGAGGTGCAGACCGGCATAGCGATCGAGATCGAGGACGGCGGCCTCAGCCTGAGCGAGGAGGGCCGGGCCCGCGCCGAGCGGATGCTCCTGGAGGCGCAGGCCGGCATCGACCTCAACGACCTCGGGGAGACCCCCCGGCTCGGCCTGGCCGTGGTCGGACGGCTCGCGCAGGCCTACGGGTTCCAGATCTCGCTGCGGCCCTCCGCCTACGGCGGGGTGCGCGCGGTGCTGATCGTGCCGCAGGAGCTGATCACCACGGCCCCCGCCACCGGCCGGGCCCACGGCATCGGTGCCGCCGCGAACCCCCTGCCGGCGCCGGACACCGCGCCCCGGCCCTCGGAGCGGACGCGTCCGGTGTCCGTCTCGCGGCCCTGGGGTTCGCGGACCGTCGCCACCGCCTCGCAGCCGTTCCCGGTCGGCGACGACGTGCCGGTGGTGACCGAGCGGACCGCGAACGGCCTGCCCCAGCGCCGCCGCCACGCCGCGCCCTACCGACGGGGCGCGGCCGAATCCCCCCGGATCGCCCCGGCCCCCCGGGCCCCGGAGCCCGCGCCGGCCCAGGCGCCGGCCCAGCCCGGTATGTGGCTGGCCGCGTTCACCGAGGGGGTGAACGGCCACACGCCGTCCACCGACACGGCCGGCCCCACCAGCGAAGAGTCGTCAGGGAAGAGCGAGCAGTGATTCAGCAGCGGAGCAACATGGACTGGATGCTCAAGGATCTGGCGGAGAGCGTCCCGTACACCCGGCACGTCGTCGTCCTCTCCGCCGACGGTCTGCGGATGGCCCAGCACGGCACCGACAACGACACCGCCGACCGGCTCGCCGCGGCCTGCGCCGGCCTGCAGAGCCTCGCCGCAGCGGTCGGGCACGAGTTCCCGCACAGCGACGGCCGGATGCGGCTGGTCGTGATCGAGATGGGCGGCGGCTTCTTCTACCTGATGGCGGCCGGCGCCCGCGCCTACCTCGCCGTGCTCGCCGACGAGGGCGTGGACGCCGGACTGATGGGCCAGCGGATGCGCGACCTGGTCGCCCGGATCGGCGAGCACCTCACCACACCGGCGCGCAACGGCGGGCAGGTCGCGTGAGTGCGACCGACCAGGACTGGGACGACGGAGAAGCCGAACGCCTCTACGTGATCACGCGCGGCCGCGGCGGACCGGCCGAGCAGACCACGTTCGACCTGGTCACCCTGATCGTCTCCCGGGCGCAGCCGATTCCCTCGATGCAGCCGGAGCACGCGGCGATCCTGCGGATCTGCGGCTCGCCCCTGTCGGTGGCCGAGATCTCCGCCTATCTGCGACTGCCGATGAGCGCGGTCACCGTCCTCCTGGCGGACCTCCTCGCCGAGGAGCTGATCGAGGCCCGGATGCGGGTCCCCCAGGCCATCCTTCCCGAACGCGCCCTGCTGGAGGCGGTGATACATGGACTTCAGAGACTCTGAGACGGCCCTGGGCCCGCAGCGCGCCGACCTCCTGCCGGCCTCGGCCACCACGGCGGTCAAGGTGGTGATCGTGGGGGGCTTCGGGGTCGGCAAGACGACCCTGGTCGGCTCCGTGAGCGAGATCCGTCCGCTGACGACCGAGGAGACGATGACGCAGGCCGGAGCCGACGTCGACGACACGGCCGGGATCGAGCGCAAGACGTCGACCACGGTCGCGATGGACTTCGGCCGGATCAGCATCAACGAGGAACTGGTGCTGTACGTGTTCGGCACCCCCGGGCAGGAGCGGTTCTGGTTCCTCTGGAACGGCCTGTTCGAGGGTGCGCTCGGCGCGGTCGTGCTCGTCGACACCCGTCGGCTCGAAGTCAGCTTCGAGGTCATCGGACGGCTGGAGGACCGCGGCGTGCCGTTCGTCGTCGCGGCCAACACCTTCCCCGAGTCGCCGAGTTACCCCGTCGAGGAGCTGCGGGCGGCGCTCGACCTGCCGCCCGAGGTGCCGATCGTGGACTGCGACGCCCGCACCCGCGAGTCCAGCCGTGACGTGCTCCTCGCCCTGATGCGCTACCTGTACGACCGCCCGGCGCCCTAGGGGGAACGGCCCGGCCACCGCGCTCCCCGGCCGGTGCCCGGGCCGTGCCCCCGCCGCCCTTCACACTCCCCCCGCCCGCGACGGCCGCCTCCGAGTGGCCGCCCCGCCCCGACCCCGGAGACACCGTGACCCCCCCGTTCCCTGAGGACGCCCTGCCCACCCCGCCGCCCGGCTGCCCCGCGCACGGCCTCGCCACCGGCGGTTCCGGTACCGGCGGCCTGGGCGCCGGCGGCCTCCGGCGGCTCTACGGGCCCGAGGCCGAGGCCGACCCGGCGGGCCTGTACGAGAAGCTGCGCGCCGAACACGGCGAGGTGGCACCGGTCCTGCTGCACGGCGACCTCCCGGCCTGGCTGATCGTCGGCCACTCCGCGAACCTCATCGCGATGCGCACGCCCTCCCGGTTCTCCCGGGACTCCCGGCGCTGGTCGGCCTTCCAGAACGGGCTGGTCTCCCCGGACTCGCCGCTGATGCCGGTGATCGCCTGGCAGCCGCTCTGCGTGTTCGCCGACGGCGAGGAGCACAAGCGCCTGCGCGGCGCCGTGACCGACGGGCTGAACAGCTTCGACCGGCGCGGGGTGCGGCGCCACGTCACCCGCTTCACCGACCAGCTCGTCCAGGAGTTCGGCCCCACCGGCCGGGCCGAACTGGTCACCCAGTTCGCCGAGCACCTGCCGATGCTCGTGATGACCCAACTGGTCGGCATGCCGGAGGAGTACGGCCCGCACCTGGTCTCCGCCGCCCGCGACCTGATGAAGGGCACCGAGACGGCCATCGCGAGCAACGACTACGTCGTCGCGACGCTGCGCCGGATGATGGAGCGCAAGCGGGTCTCCCCCGGCCCCGACCTGGTGTCCCGGCTGATGCAGCACGAGGCCGGGCTCACCGACGACGAAGTCCTCGAACACCTGCGGGTCGTCCTGCTCGCCGCGAACGAGACGACCGTCAACCTGATCGCGGACACCCTCAAGATGGTCCTCACCGACCAGCGGTTCCGCACCCACCTCTCCGGCGGCCACATGACCCTGGCCGACGCCCTGGACCAGGTGCTCTGGGACGCGGCGCCGATGTCGCTGGTCGCGGGCCGCTGGGCGACCGGCGACACCGAACTCGGCGGGCAGCAGATCAAGGCCGGCGACATGCTCCTGCTCGGCCTCGCGGCCGGCAACTCCGACCCGGCCATCCGTCCCGACCTGGCCACGCCCCTCCACGGGAACCGCTCCCACCTGGCCTTCGGCGCCGGTCCGCACGAGTGCCCCGGCCAGGACATCGGCCGGGCCATCGCCGAGACGGGGATCGACATCCTGCTCACCCGCCTGCCGGACCTCCGCCTCGCGGTCGAGGAGGAGGAGCTGAGCTGGACGTCGGCCTGGATCTCGCGCCACCTGTCCGCCCTCCCCGTCGAGTTCACCCCGAGGACGCCCGAGGGCGAGCGGCGGGCCCCGACCGGCACGCTTCCGCCGCCGCGCAGCGTTCCCTCCACGCCGCCGCCCGCCACGGCGCAGGCCGTCGGGGCACAGGCCACCGCGTCGCAGGCCGTCGGGGTCGAGCCGGCCGGTCCGGCCGTCGCCGAGGACGCGCTCGCCGCCGCCGTCACCGTGCCCCGGCCGCGGCGCTCCTGGTGGGACGCGCTGACCCGGTGGTTCCGGCCCTGAGCCGCTCCGGTCCCTGAGCGGGTCCCGGCTCCGGGCTTCCGGCTCTGAGCCGGGCCCCGGTCCGGCACAGGCCTCGGTCCGGCCCCGCTCCCCGGTCCGGCACAGGCCTCGGTCCGGCCCCGCTCCCCGGTCCGGCTCAGGCCTCGGTCCGGCCCCGCTCCCCGGTCCGGCTCAGGCCTCGTCCAGGTCGACGGCGGCCGTGCCGTGCAGCACCCGCCCGGCCACCCGTGCCTCCTCCAGGCTCCGGGTGAAGACCTCGATGCGCTCCCGCGGCTCCAGGGACATCAGTCCGGGCGGCCACGTTCCCGGCGGCACCACGAGCACGACGGCCCGGCCGCGCTCCTCGGCCGCCGACTCCCAGCCGGGCGAGACCTCGACCGGGGAGGCGGGCTCCCACACCTGCCGCCCGCCGACCAGGACCAGCCTGGCCAGCAGCGGGCCGCGCACCTCCAGCACCCCGGTGGTGTCCGGTGGGTCCCCCGCCGCCAGCGTGAACCCGCTGTCCACCAGGTTCTCGACGAGTTCGCCGTGCAGCGCGGCGCCGACCTCCACGATCACCTCGGCGAGCGGCGGCCCGTCGGCCGTCTCGCGGATCGCCAGCGCCCACACCATCGGCGCCCGCTGCGGGCCCGTGCCCGCCTCATCGGACATCCGGCCCACCGCCCGCCCGCACGCGGCGCTCCGAGCCGAACGGACCGGCCGGGTGCGGCCGGTGACCTCCCGTCCGGGACGGGGCCGGCGCCCGCCGGGCGCGCCCGCCGGGAGTCACCTCGCGAGGGCCTGGGTGAACCGCACCAGGTTGCCGGCCGGATCGCGGAACCCGCAGTCGCGGACGCCGTAGGGCTGGTCCATCGGCTCCTGCAACACCTCCCCGCCGGCCGCGCTGACCCGCTCGAAGGCGGCGTCGCAGTCGTCCGTCGCGAAGATGACACCGCGCAGCAGCCCCTTGGCCATCAGCTCCGCCATGGCCTGCCGGTCCGCCGACGAGGCGTTCGGGTCGGCGAGCGGCGGTTCGAGCACGATGTTCACGTCCGGCTGCGAGGGCGCGCCGACGGTCACCCAGCGCATCCCCTCGAACCCGACGTCGTTGCGCACCTCCAGGCCGAGCACGTCGCGGTAGAAGGCGATCGCCTTGTCGTGGTCGTCGACGGCGATGAAGCACTGCGAGAGCCTGATGTCCATGCCGCCCAGGCTACGACCGGGGGGCTGCGCCCGCTTCTCCGTTCCTGACCGGCCGCGTGTGGATCTTGGCGATGCAGGCCGGGACGGCGGCGCCGTCCTCGTGGTCACGGGCCCGGTAGCTGCTCGGGTTCTCGCCGACCAGCTCGGTGAAGCGGGTGCTGAACGAGCCGAGCGACGTACAGCCGACCGCGAAGCACACCTCGGTCACCGTGAGGTCGCCGCGGCGCAGCAGCGCTTTGGCCCGCTCGATGCGGCGGGTCATCAGGTAGCTGTAGGGCGTCTCGCCGAAGGCGGCGCGGAAGCTGCGGGAGAAGTGGCCCGAGGACATCAGGGCATCCCGGGCCAGGGCGGCGACGTCCAGTGGCTCGGCGTAGTCGCGGTCCATCCGGTCCCGGGCCCGCCGCAGCCGGACGAGGTCGTCGAGCTCTTGCCGCTTCACCCGGCCAGTCTCCCACAGCGCCCCGGACCGGGGCCGGGCGCGGACCCCACCGCCCGCCCGCGCGGACGCCGGGGTCCGCGCGGGCGGGGGCGGGGGGGTCAGGCTCCGACGTAGGCGGCGAGGTGCTCGCCGGTCAGCGTCGAGCGGGCGGCCACCAGCTCGGCCGGGGTGCCCTCGAAGACGATCCGGCCGCCGTTGTGGCCGGCGCCGGGGCCGAGGTCGATGATCCAGTCGGCGTGGGCCATGACCGCCTGGTGGTGCTCGACGACGATGACCGACTTGCCGGCGTCGACGAGCCGGTCGAGCAGGCCGAGCAGCTGTTCGACGTCGGCGAGGTGAAGACCGGCGGTCGGCTCGTCGAGGACGTAGACGCCGCCCTTGTCGGCCATGTGGGTGGCCAGCTTGAGCCGCTGCCGCTCGCCGCCGGAGAGGGTGGTGAGCGGCTGGCCGAGGCTGAGGTAGCCGAGCCCGACGTCGGCCAGCCGGCCGAGGACGGCGTGCGCCGCCGGGGTGCGCGCCTCACCGGCGCCGAAGAACTCCTCCGCCTCCGTCACCGACATCGCGAGCACCTCGCTGATGTCGCGGCCGCCGAGCCGGTACTCCAGCACCGCCGCCTGGAACCGCTTGCCCTCGCACTCCTCGCAGGTGCTGGCGACGCCGGCCATCATCGCGAGGTCGGTGAAGACGACCCCGGCGCCGTTGCAGGTCGGGCAGGCGCCCTCGGAGTTGGCGCTGAACAGGGCCGGCTTCACCCCGTTGGCCTTGGCGAACGCCTTGCGGATCGGGTCGAGCAGCCCGGTGTACGTCGCGGGGTTGCTGCGCCGCGAGCCGCGGATCGGGCTCTGGTCGACCGAGACCACGCCCTGCTCGGCGCCCAGCGGGCCCTTGACCAGCGAGCCGTGCACGAGCGAGCTCTTGCCGGAGCCGGCGACACCGGTGACCACGGCCAGCACCCCGAGCGGGATGTCGACGTCGACGTCGCGCAGGTTGTTGGCCGTCGCGCCCCGGACCTCCAGCACGCCGGTGGGCTTGCGCACCTCCTCCTTGACGGCGGCCCGGTCGTCGAAGTGGCGGCCGGTGACGGTGCCGCTGGCCCGCAGCCCCTCGACGGTGCCCTCGAAGCAGACGGTGCCGCCCGCCGTGCCGGCGCCCGGGCCGAGGTCGACGATGTGGTCGGCGATCACGATCGTCTCCGGCTTGTGCTCCACCACGAGCACCGTGTTGCCCTTGTCCCGCAGCCGCAGCAGCAGGTCGTTCATCCGCTGGATGTCGTGCGGGTGCAGCCCCGCGGTGGGCTCGTCGAAGACGTAGGTGGTGTCGGTGAGCGAGGAGCCGAGGTGGCGGATCATCTTGACCCGCTGGGCCTCGCCGCCGGACAGCGTGCCGGACGCCCGGTCCAGCGCGAGGTAACCCAGACCGATCTCCACGAACGAGTCGAGGGTCTGCTTCAGCGCGGTGAGCAGGGGCGCCACCGACGGCTCCGTGAGGCCGCCGACCCAGACGGCCAGGTCGCTGATCTGCATCGCACAGGCGTCGGCGATGCTGATCCGCCCGATCTTCGACGACCGGGCGCCCTCGCTGAGCCGGGTGCCCTCGCACGCGGGGCAGGTGGTGAAGGTGACCGCCCGCTCCACGAACGCCCGGATGTGCGGCTGCAGGGATTCCTTGTCCTTGGACAGGAAGGACTTCTGGATCTTGGGGATCAGGCCCTCGTAGGTGAGGTTCACCCCCTCGACCTTCACCTTGGTCGGCTCCCGGTAGAGGAAGTCCTGCATCTCCTTCTTGGTGAACTTCCGGATCGGCTTGTTCGGGTCGAGGAAACCGGACTCGGCGTAGACCCGCACCGTCCAGAAGCTGTCCGACTTCCACCCCGGGATGGTGAACGCTCCCTCGGCGAGCGACTTGGAGTCGTCGTAGAGCTGGGTGAGGTCGATGTCGGAGACGCTGCCCCGGCCCTCGCAGCGCGGGCACATGCCGCCGGTGCGCTGGAAGGTCGCCTTCACCGTCTTCTTGTCGCCGCGCTCGACGGTGATGGCCCCGCTGGCCCGGACGGAGGGCACGTTGAAGGCGTAGGCGCTCGGCGGGCCGATGTGCGGCTCGCCCAGCCGGCTGAAGAGGATGCGCAGCATCGCGTTGGCGTCGGTGGCGGTGCCGACCGTGGAGCGGGGGTCGCTGCCCATCCGCTGCTGGTCGACGATGATCGCGGTGGTCAGCCCTTCGAGGACGTCGACCTCGGGCCGTGCCAGCGTCGGCATGAAGCCCTGGACGAAGGCGCTGTAGGTCTCGTTGATCAGCCGCTGCGACTCCGCCGCGATCGTGCCGAACACCAGGGAGCTCTTGCCCGAGCCGGAGACACCGGTGAGCACCGTCAGCCGGCGCTTCGGGATCTCGACGCTGACGTCCTTGAGGTTGTTCACCCGCGCGCCGTGCACGCGGATCACGTCGTGGCTGTCGGCAGCGTGCGGCGCAGTCGGCTGCGCGTCCGTCCTCTTGGCCATGCCTGTCGTCTCTCCATCCGTCGTGCGGGCCGCCCTCGCGGGCTGTGTCGGCGGCACCGGCTCGATCCAACCAGGTCCCACCGACACTCTCGTGTCCCCGGCCGGGCCGGCGGACCTCGCCGATCCGGCCGTGTCGCCCGCGGGGTCGCGGAACCAGGCTAGGCGCGAGCGGGCGGTCGCGGCTTCTCGGATCCTGATCGGTCCGGGTGCCCGCCCGGCGGCCGCGCGGGCGCCTCCGGTCGCGGTCGCCGGCCTTCGATCACGGTCCGCGGTCACGGCTACCGGCTACCGGCTACCGGCTACCGGCACGAGGGGAGCTGACACGGCGTGAGCATAGGATCCGATGGTTCACGGAGCATCGATCCCGGCGGAGGCGCCCACCCATGTCCGATCAGCGCGTTGTCATCGTGACCGGCGGCGGTACCGGCATCGGGGCGGCCACCGCCCGGCTGCTGCGGGCCGAGGGCTGCCGCGTGGTGGTCTCCGGGCGGCGGTCCGAACCGCTGGAGCGGGTGGCCCGGGAGACCGGCGCGCTCGCCCGGGTGTCGGACACCACCGACCCGGACGACGTGCACGTCCTGGTGGAGGAGACCGTCTCCGCCTTCGGCCGGCTGGACGGGGTGGTGCTCAACGCCGGTGTCGGCCGGGGCGGTTCGGTCGGCGACGTCACCCTGGACGACTGGGAGCTGGTGATGCGCACCAACCTCACCGGTCCCTTCCTCGTACTGCGGGCCGCCCTGCCCCACCTGCTGCGGTCGCGGGGATCCGTGGTGGCGGTCTCCTCGGTCTCCGCGCTGCGCAACGGGGTCGGGAACGCGGCCTACGCCACCTCGAAGGCCGCGCTGCTGCAGCTCTGCCGCTCGCTCGCCGTCGACTACGGCCACCGCGGGCTGCGGGCCAACACCGTCTGCCCCAGCTGGGTGCGCACGGAGATGGCCGACCGCCGGATGGCCCGCTTCGCGGACGAGGAGGGGCTGGCCGACGCCGACGCGGCGTACCGGGAGGCGACCCGGCTGACGCCGACCGGCCGGCCGGGCGAGCCCGAGGAGGTGGCCGCGGCGATCGGCTGGCTGCTGTCCGCGGCGGCGAGCTACGTCAACGGCGCGGTCCTCACCGTGGACGGCGGGGTCACCGCCCTCGACCCGGGCACCACGGCCTTCGACTTCCGGCTGGAGCCGCGGCACGGCGCCTGACACCGCCCGGGCTCGTCCGACCGCGCGAGCCGGTCGCCCTGCTGGTCGGCGCTCCGCACGCCCTGTCGAACCCGCCGTCCGGGCACGGGGCCCGCTGCCCGCCCTGCTGCGGCTGCGGGACGCCGCCCTCCCGCTCTGCTCGGGCTCCCGGGGCCCCGGACCCGGACGACACGATCCGGACGGGGCTCGGCGACCTCGCCGCGCCGCAGCCGGGCGGCGGCCTGCTCCGTCCGGTGCGGGCCGCGGTGGCCGCCCGGGCCGCTCCGGCCTGTCCGGTTCCTGGTGCGACGGGGCACCGGCGGCGAACCCGGCCCGGGACGGCAGGCATGAAACGACCGATCCGGGTCAGACGAGGCACGCACCGCGCCCGTTCGTCGTCGACAAGGAGCCGTAGCGTGAGCGACATCTCCCACCTGCCCGGCACACCGGAGCACCGTTGGAACCGGCCGCAGCACGCCGCGTGCCGGAGCGCCGACGGCAGGCGCCTCTTCCAGCGCGTGGGCGCCGCCGACGCGGGCCACGGCGAGGCCGAGGAAGCGGCCAAGGCCCTCTGCGGTGACTGCCCGGTGCGGATCGAGTGCCGCCGCCACGCCCTCGCCGCGCGTGAGCCGTTCGGCGTCTGGGGCGGGCTGGGCGCGGAGGAACGCCACGCCCTCTTCGTCCACGACCGGACGGTCGTCCGCCCGGCCGCCTGACGTCCCGGGCTTCCTGACCTCCCGGGGTCGGTCGCACCGCCGGACGGCTCCGCAGCCCTGGAGCCGGGACCGATCCCCCAGCCCGGCCGGCCGAGGCCATGCCGCGGCCGGCCGGGCACCGGCAGCCCCGCACACGCGGGCGGCGGTCAGCCGCGCCGGACGGCCAGCTCGATCTCGCGGGCGGTCCCGTCCCCCGGCGCGGGGAGGTGGTGGCCGGTGGGCTCGAAGCCGGTCTTCCGGTACATCGCCCCGGCCCGGCCGTTGGCCTCGTGGACGAAGAGCCGCACCCGCTCGACGCGCGGCTCGGCGAGCGACCAGGACCAGTCCAGGGCGGCCTCGAAGAGCCCCTGCGCGACGCCGCTGCCGCGCGCCTCGGACCGCACGAAGACGCCGACGACATGGGTCTGCGCCTGCTCCGGGACATCACCGAAGAAGGTCGCCGTACCGGCGTGCTCGACCAGCACCGAGACGGTGCCGAGCCAGCGCCCGTCGGCCGCCTCCGCGACGAACTGCCGCGCGGCGACGCCCTCGGCCGCACCGGCGGCGCGCTCCTGCCAGAACTCGTCCGGCTGGGCGGCCGCCTTCTCGTAGCTGTCGTGGAAGGCGATGGGCGCCGCCGGATCGAGCAGGGCGTCCAGCCGGAGCTGCTTGATCTTCGGCCAGTCCTCGGCGTCCACCGCCCTGATGATGTGCTTCATGCGCATGATCATCCCACCGCCACCGGCCGGCCCCGCAGCGGGGGGAGCCGGCCGCCCGAACGGCGGGACGAAGGCCAGCAGCTCGGCGACGAGCAGCAGGTCCCCTCCCCGGAGGCGAGCGGCGCGCTGCGAGCGGCGAGCGGCGAGCGGCGAGCGGCGCGCTGCGAGCGGCGAGCGGCGAGCGGCGAGCGGCGAAGGAGTGGACACCCCGAGTGGATCTTCGAGGCTTCCGGGCCGGTTCCCGCGATCCGCGTTGCCGGGGCCGCCCGGGGCGGGGCGGCGGACCTCGGGCACCCGCCCCGCCGGTGCGGTCAGCGGCCGAGCACGGCGTCCGCGGCCTGGCCCGCCTGGGCCTGCTCGATGCGCTTGGCCAACAGGACGGCGAGGCGCTGCGCCGTCGCGGTGTCCACCGGGCCGTCCTCGGTGGTCACGGTGGCGACCACGGTGCCGGCCCGCATCACGACCGCGATGCCGTCCCGGCCGCCGGGCTCGCCCTGCCAGGCCCGGCTCTCGGTGCCGATGGCGGGCAGTTCCACGGCGTGGTAGCGGGCGGCGTCGCCGTAGGCCGCGTACGCCGCCTTGAGCTTGTCCTGGGCGGCCGCCTTGGTCGGCAGGGTGTCGACGAGGAAGCGCGCGACCACGTCGCCGGAGCTGAACCTCGCCTCGCCGCTGAGCGGCTTGCCGTTGCAGGCCGCGGGGTTCTGGCAGTCCGCGGAGTGGTCGGTGAGGTCGACCCGCCGCTTCTCCTGCTCCCAGCCGGTCATCGCGGCCTGGTCCGGCATCAGCTGCAGGACGGCCCGGTAGTCGAGCAGCGGCGTCGCGGCGTCGCTCCAGACGGGCATCGGGACGGTGCCGGCCGCCGGGCCGCCACCGGGCGCGGCGGTACCGCCGGACGGCGCCGCGCCGGGCGCCGGGGCACCGCCGGCGGCCGCACCGGGCGAGGCGCCCGCGCCGCCGGTGGAGGCCTGCGGCGACGCGGTGCCCGCTCCCGCGCTCGCCTCCGCGCTCGCACCGGCACCGGCCGTCGCCGTGCCCCGGCCGGCCGCCGCGGCGCCGTCGCCCGAGGCCTTCGAACCGCTGGAGCCGCAGGCCGTCAGGACCCCCAGCAGCACCCCGGCCGTAGCCACCGTCATCGTGCGACCGACCAACTTCACAGCACTCTCCCTCGTACCCCGGTGTCCGTGGACCGCCAAGGAACCATAGCCCCGACCTCCCCGGCTCCGTCCCGCCCCTCCCCCTTCGCCGGTCGGGGCCCGTTCTGCGGGCTCCCGCGCCCGGCTGCGCCCGGGCCCAGCCGCGGATACGCTGACGCCGACCCCCGCCGTCAGCGCCTGAGGCTCCCATGAACCACTCGTTGGTCCGCTCCGCCGTCCCGCGGCTCGCCGGCTCGGCCATCCTCGGAGCGGTCCTCGGAACGGTCGTCGCCGTCCTGACGGGCGTGCCGCTGGGCGTCCTCACCGGCATCGCCGGAGCGGAGACGGCCTTCGTCGTGGCGGGGTGGATCGTCCTGTGGCCGATGGACGCCGCCGCCACCCGCCGCAACGTCCGGCGCGAGGAGTTCCGGCCCGCCCTGGAGGAGTTCGCCGTCGTCACCGCCGCGCTGTGCGGACTGGTCGGCATCGTGCTGCTGTTCCTGGCCAGCCGCTCCGACCTGAGCCGGGCCGCGGCCGCGACGGCCCTCTGCGGCGTGTTCACGGCCTGGGCGGCGCTCCACCTGATGTACGCCACCCGCTACGCGTACATCTACTACGGGAGCCCCGGCGGCGGGATCGACTTCAACACCGATGTCCCGCCCCGGTACAGCGACTTCCTGTACTTCAGCTACAACCTCGGCATGACGTACCAGGTCTCCGACACCAGCGTCTCCAGTACCGGACTGCGGGCGGTCGTGCTGCGGCACTGCCTGCTGTCCTACGTCTTCGGCGCCAGCATCCTGGCCACCACCATCAACCTCGTCGCCGACATCGCCACCGGCCGCTGAACCGCCGCCCGGCCCGGCTCCGGACGGCCTTCGGACGGCCGCCGGGTCAGTGCCCGGCCGGGGCCAGCAGGGCGTCCGCGAGCGCGGTGCGGGCGTAGAGGACGGAGCGGCCGCTGCGGTGCGCGGTCACCAGGCCGGCGTTGCGCAGGGCCGTCAGGTGCTGGGAGACGCCGGCCGCGGACAGGCCGGACCGCTGGGCGAGCCGGGTGGTCGACGCGGGCGTGTCCAGCTCGGTCAGCAGCATCGTGCGGGAGCGGCCCAGTACGGCGGCCACCGCGTCCGGGGAGGTGGTGGCCCGGGGCTCCCAGAGGTTGCCGATCCCGCGCGCCGGATAGGCGAGCTGCGGTGGCTCAGGCGCCACCGACCGGGTCAGCACCTTCGGCCAGGCGAAGGCGGAGGGCACCAGGAGCAGCCCGGAACCGACCTGGTCACGGGTCAGCGCGCAGTGCCGGCGGACCAGCCGCAGGGTGCCGTCGTCCCACCGGACGGAGTCGTGCAGCTCGTTGAGCACGTGGGCCGAGCCGTGCTCCGCCACCTGCCGCGCCCGGTGGAACACATCGGCTTCGAGCAACCGCCGGATCCGCTCCCAGTAGGGCGCGAGGGCGAGCTCCCAGTAGGCCTCGACCTCCGCGGCGACCTTCGCCAACGCCTCCTCCGGATCCTCGGACAGGATCCGGAACCGGGCAGGCGCCCCCTCGTCGCGCTCGGCGGCCAGCATCCCGAGCTCGACCCGCACCCGCTCGGGCGCGGTCCGCCGGATCGCCTCCAGCTCGGTGGCGAGCGTGGGGAACGGGCCGGCCGGAGTCGGATTGAGGAAGTCCGCGAGGTAGCCGTCGACGGGCACGAGCTCCGCCAACCACCCCCGGTCGAGCCCCGCCCGCACCAGCCGCGGCCGGACCTGATCGGCCCACCGCCGGTACAACGGCTGCCCGTCCGCCCGCCGCAGCAGCCGGAAGCTGGTGACGACCTCCCACATCGGCGACACCGCGAACCGCGTCTGCGCCAGGTCCGCCGCGGAGAAACTCAGCCCCGACTGCATCCGCCCCACCCTCCCTCGCCCTCCGCCCGAGCCTAATCGACGGGGCCCGGAGCATCGACGAACTCGCCCTCGAACCGACCTCCTTGCTGCCCTCCCGGCGTCGACCGCCTGCGGGAGGACTCGCGGGAGACGCTGCCCGGGTCGGGCATCTGCATCATCCGGCCGGGCACCGGGGCGCGGGCCGTGACCATGGTCTGACCAGGTCCGGCCGGGCAGGCTGGATCTGGATGCGACCAGGGGGGCGGGGGCGTCGGGCCTGGGACTCGGGCGGCGGTCGACCCTTCCGTCACCCCGGCCCCGGCCCGTACCGCCACGCCCCGGGCCGCACCGCGTCGACCGGTCGCAGGTACGCCCTGGTCCGGTGCCCGATCCTCAGCCCGGCCGCTTGGCCATGATGACCACGCCCGGTCCGACGTGCTCGTCCGCGGGGAGCCGGAGTTCGGCGACCGGGCGCAGTCCGGCCTGCTCGATCAGGTGAGTGAGCGGCTCGGGCCGCCACTTGTGGGTCGTCCAGCGGACGGGGACGCCTCCGTAGGCCTCGGTGCGCAGCGCGTCCTCGTCGCCGACATGGGTCGCGGTGATGAAGTGTCCGCCCGGCACCAGGGCGCGCGCGAACATGGCGAGGACCTGGGGAAGGACGTCACGCGGGAGGTTGAACAGTGACCACCAGCCGAGCAGGCCGCCGTAGGAGGCGTCGGCGAGGTCCAGGTCGGTGGCAGAGCTGACGCCGAACCGGCACTGTGGGTGGAGGCGGCGCGCGTTCTCGATCATGCGAGGGGAGAGATCGACGCCGGACACGTCGAGGCCGCGCTCGGCGAGGTAGGCGGTCACCGTTCCGGGCCCGCAGCCGACGTCGAGCACGGGCCCGAGGCCGCTCACGGTGTCGGCGAAGGCGTCGATCGACGCCTTGAGCCACGGGTGGGTCCGGATGTCGCCGATCCCCGTGGTCGCCACCATGTGGGCGTAGTTGTCGGCCACGCGGTCATAGGACTCGCGGACCACGTCGAGATCGGACGGTCGGTCGCTGGGGTGAGCGCGCATCAGCCAACGATAGGCCTGTGCGACGCTCTGCCGCCGGGCTCTTGTGGCCGTGGTCGCCGCTTCCCCGGGGGACCAAGCCTGCCGGCTCGGCCGCGGTGACCCGGGCCGGCGGGCATCGGGGCGTGCCCTGACGGCCTGTTGATCGTTGCTTGATTGGTCCGTCACCAACACCCCGTCGGCCGAGACGCGTACGGGACGTGACGCCGGAACGCCCGTGGCGAGGACGGGCCGACGGGTGGCGGCGGTGCGCCGGGACCGCCGGCGCACCGCGAGTCGAGAGAGGGAGCACCTGTGCGTATCACCGACCTGGCCCGCTGCGAGGCCCGTCCGGGGCGTGTCATGGAATGGACCCTCCACCCGTCCACCATCGACGCCGCCACGGCCCTGGCGGACGACCTCCGCCCGCTCTCCCACCTCCAGCAGTCGCACCTGCGCACCGCGCGGACCGTACGCGACAACGGCCTGACCATGCCGACCTGGATCGGCACCCGGTTCAGCCTGCCCGGCCCGGCGGACCCGGCCGTGCTGGAGGCCACCCTGCTCGACTGGACCCTGCGCCACGAGACGCTGCGCAGCGGATTCCGCCGCCGGACCGAGGGCGTCCGCCGGTTCACGATCGGCGCCGGTTCGGTGGCCCTGCACCGGCACGAGGCAGGGGTGTTCGACCGGGCGGAGGAGCTGGTCACCTACCTGCAGAACCGTTTCGACGCCGCGACGAACGCGCTCGAATGGCCGAACTACATCTACGCGGCCGTCCTGCGCGAGGACGGCACGGACGTCTACCTCGCCTTCGACCACAGCAATGTGGACGCGTACTCGCTGTTCCGCATCCCCGCCGAGGTCCACGAGCTCTACGACACCCGCCGGGGCGGCGGCGAACCGCGAGCGGTCGAGGTCGGAAGCTACCTCGACTTCTGCGAACTCGAATGCGCGCACGCGGAGCAGGTCGACGAGATCCACTCGGCGGTCGCCCGCTGGCGGGAGTTCATCGCCGGCTGCGACGACCGGCTGCCGAGGTTCCCGCTCGACCTCGGTCTGGAGCCGGAGGAGCCGATGCCCGCCCAACGGCTGATGACCGAGATGCTGGTGGGCGAGGAGCACGCCGCCGGGTTCGAGCGGTACTGCCGCCCCTTCGGGGGCACGCTGGCCGGCATCCTGGCCGCCAGCGCGCTGATCGCCCGGGACCTCGGCGGGCACGACGTGTACCGGACGGTGGTGCCGTTCCACACCAGGGCGGCCTCCCAGTGGCAGGACTCGCTGGGCTGGTACGTCGGCGTCGTACCCATCGAGATCCCCGCGGCCGACGCCCCCGACTTCCGGAGCGCGCTGGCGATGGCACGCTCCGAGCTGCACGCGAACCGCCGGCTCGCCCGCACCCCGCTGGCCCGGATCCTGCACCTGCTCGGCTCGGACTTCCGTCCGACCTCGCCCGACCTGCACTCGCTCATGTCGTTCGTCGACGCCAGGGCCGTCCCCGGAGCCGAGCGCTGGACCGAGCAGAACGCCTGCGCGACGGTCCGGGTCTCCCACGGCGACCAGGCCTGCGTCTGGATCACCCGACTCCACGAGGGTCTGCACCTCGCCTGCCGCCACCCCGACACCACCGTCGCCGCCCAGTCCCTGCGCGCCTACGCGGACGCGCTGCGCGACACCGTCGTACGGGTCGCCGAGGACGGCGGCGACCTCGTGCCGGGGAGGAAGCACGCACGGGTGGACGCCCTCACTCCCCTGCCGGCCTGAGTGGCCCGAGCGGCCTGAGCGGCCTGAGTGACGGGGGCGACCTGAGTGACGGGGCGGCGGCCGCGTTGGGGGCCGGCCCCGACCGGCGGTCCTCGCGTTCACCCGGTTCCGGTGGACGAGATCGGCCGGATCGGACGGTTGGACGGCTGGTCCATCGCGGGGCATCGCCCCGGTCAGTAATAGCCCTTGGTGCCGTCGAGGAGCTCCCGGACGATGTCGGCGTGGCCGGCGTGGCGCCCGGTCTCCTCGACGAGGTGGATCAGCATCCAGCGGAGGTTGGCGCCACCGGAGCGGAAGCCGGGGTGACGGCCGACGTCGTCCAGGGAGGCCGCGGCGACGATCTCGTTGCTCCGGGCGCACTGGGCCTCGTACTCCGCGAGCAGCTCGGCCAGGGAGCGGTCGCCGGGCTGCCAGTCGGCGTCCTCGCCCGACTCGGCGAACGACGGGTTCTGCTTCTCGTCGCCGCCGAGGAACAGGACCTCCAGCCAGGTGTGCTCGGTCCAGCGCATATGGGTGATGAGGCCGGCCATCGTCATGGCCGGTGAACTCGGGAGGACGGAGCGACGAGCGTCCTCCTCCGTCAGCCCCTCGCACTTCCAGCGAAGGATCTGCCGCTGCAGGTCCAACCAGCCGATGAGCGCGGTACGTTCGTCGGCCTGAAGCGGGGGGCGTTCCAGTTCGGGTGTCATATCGGCGCAGGCTACCGGCCTGCCCGGGGCCCTGGCACCTGGTTTTCCGGACGGCCGGCGTCGAACGGCCGGCGTCGGCCGGGCGGTGTCGGCCGGTCGGTCGAGCGACTCGCCCACGGGCGGGTGACGCGGGGTGGCGGACGGGCGCGCCGCTGCTAGAAGTCCGGAAGCGGAGAAGCTCCACGTGACGGATCGAGGCAGCAGTGAACTCCCTTGCCGAGGCAAGCCTCCGGCTGGATGCCGAGCCGGTCGACTACGTCCTGCTCGCCGTCTACTTCGCCTTGGTGCTGGGCATCGGCTCGCTCGCCCGCAGGTCGGTCTCCTCCAGTCTGGACTTCTTCCTGGCCGGCCGGTCGCTGCCCGCCTGGATCACCGGCCTGGCGTTCATCTCGGCCAACCTCGGGGCGGTGGAGATCTTCGGGATGACCGCCAACGGCGCGCAGTTCGGCATCCCGACCGTGCACTACTACTGGATCGGCGCGATCCCGGCCATGGTCTTCCTCGGCCTGGTCATGATGCCGTTCTACTACGGGTCCAAGGTGCGCAGCGTCCCGGAGTTCCTGCGGTTGCGGTTCGGCCGCTTCGCGCACCTGGTGAACGCGCTCAGCTTCGCGCTCGCCCAGGTGCTGATCGCCGGGGTCAACCTGTACGCGCTCAGCACGGTGGTCAACGCCCTGCTGGGCTGGCCGCTGTGGTCCTCCGTCCTGGTGGCGGCGCTGATCGTGCTGGCGTACACGACGCTGGGCGGGCTCTCGGCCGCGGTGTACAACGAGGTGATGCAGTTCTTCCTGATCGTCGCCATGCTGGTGCCGATCACCCTGGTCGGGCTGCACCGGGTGGGCGGCTGGGACGGGCTGAGCGACCGGATCCGGGCGGTGAACGCCGACGCGGCGGAGCAGTTGAACGCCTGGCCGGCCAGCAACCTGACCGGGATCGCCAACGCCACCCTGTCCGTGCTGGGCATCGTGTTCGGCCTCGGGTTCGTGCTGTCGTTCGGCTACTGGACGACGAACTTCGCCGAGGTGCAGCGCGCGCTGGCGGCGAGGAACATGTCGGCGGCCCGGCGCACGCCGCTGATCGGCGCGTACCCGAAGGCGCTGATCGCGCTGGTCATCGTGATCCCGGGGATGCTGGCCGCGGTCCTCTCGCCGGAGCTGGCGCGGTACAAGGCGGCGGGCGGCACGTCGACCGAGGGCGTCACGTACAACAACGCGATCGAACTGCTCATCCGCGACCTGCTGCCCAACGGCATGCTGGGGGTGGCGATCACCGGGCTGCTGGCGGCCTTCATGGCGGGCATGGCGGCCAACGTGAGCTCGTTCAACACGGTGTTCACCTACGACCTCTGGCAGGCGTACGTGGTCAGGGGCCGGTCGGACGCGTACTACCTGCGGGTGGGCCGGACGGTCACCGTGCTCGGCTGCGCGATCGCGGTCGGCACCGCGTTCATCGCCAGTGGCTACAACAACATCATGGACTACCTCCAGACGCTGTTCTCGTTCTTCAACGCCCCGCTGTTCGCCACCTTCATCCTGGGGATGTTCTGGAAGCGGACGACGCCGCTCGCGGGCGGGATCGGGCTGATCGTCGGAACGGCGGCCGCCGTGACGGTGGACCAGCTCGTCCGCCGCGACGTGCTGCACCTGGCGGGTCAGGGGCCCAGCTTCGTCGCGGCGAGCGCCGCCTTCGTCCTGGACATCGCGGTCAGCGTCGCGGTCTCGCTGGCCACCCGGCCCAAGCCGGACAGCGAACTGGTCGGCCTGGTCTGGTCGCTGACGCCCAGGGACCGGATCAAGGAGGGCGACACCGCCGAGGACGCGGGCTGGTACCGCAGCCCGGCGCTGCTCGGGGCCGGGGCCCTGCTGCTCGCCACCGTACTCAACGTGATCTTCTGGTGAGAGGAGCGAGGACATGACGGATCCGACGACGGGGGCGGCCGGGCCGGCGGCCGTGAAGGCCGGGATCTTCGACCTGCGCCTGATCCTCGCGCTGCTCTTCTGCATCTACGGCACCGTGCTGACCGTGCTGGGCGCCACCGCCACCTCGCAGGCCGACCTCGACCGGGCGGGCGGCGCGAACGTGAACCTCTGGGTGGGCGTCGGCATGCTGGTCGGGGCGGCGCTCTTCGCCGGCTGGGCGAGGCTGCGGCCGGTCCGGCTGCCGCCGGGAGCGGCGGAGCCGACGGGCTCCACGACGGGCTCCACGGGGCCGGAGCAGTAGGGCCGCCGCGGCTCCGGGGTGGGGCGGCCGGTCGTGGCGGACACCCGTCCTCCGGCAGCGGTGCCACCACCGGGCGGCGGTGTCACCACCAGGCCGGGCGCTGCCAGGGTTCCACGGTCACCCGGCCGACCGGGAGGATCACGGCGTTGCGCTGAGCGCGGCCAGGCCTCCCGGGCCGGCCTCGGGCGGTGCCGTCCCCCCGCTCCTCCGGTCGGCCGATGCCCCGGGGCCCGGTGGGTCCGGGGGGCTCAGACAGCGTCGAACGGTTCGTCGCTCCACCTGAACCAGGCGCGGCCGTCGCTGATGTGCAGGAGGAACTCCGCGACCGGACCTGACGGGGCCAGCAGCGTCAGGGCGGCCGCGATCCGGTCGTAGGAGTCGTCGAACCGCTCGAACTCCTCCGCCTCCACCAGAGCCAGCGACTCGTCGAACCACGGCTTCACCGCCCCGAACGTCGGCGCCGGCGCGAAGCGCCCGTGCAACCAGGGGAACTCGCTCTCGTCGATCACGATCTCGCCGAGCAGTTCCTCCTGGCGCATCAGACGCCAGACCTCCCCCACGAATCCCACTGCGCCGGTTCCCCATCCCTGTCTCGACCTCGCCGGCAGCCTCTCACCCGGCACGGACAACGGGACTCCGGAACGCGATGGCTGAGCTTCCCGTCGCGACCGGCCGATCAGCGGGAGCTCCGGCGATCACCGTGGCCGATGCCGGTGGCCTTCCTCGGCGATCCACTGGGCGAGGGCGGCCAGGGTGGCCTCGGTGCTGTCCGCCATGCGGTCGCGCAGCGCGACGAGGTCGCCGCGGGTGCCGCCCAGTACCGGTTCTAGGCGCAGGAGTTGCCAGGACTGCTGGACGACGGTCCCGCGCCGCGCCCCCGTCGAACTCGTCGCCGTCTACCGCGCCCGGTACCCACGGGCCACCGACGGCGAACTGCGCTCCGCCGTCCTGGGCGACGCGTTGTTCGGCAACGGCACCCGCCGCCTCGCGGACGCCCGCGCCACGGTTTCCGCCCCGGGCGGTGGGCGCACCTACGCCTACGAGTTCGCCTGGCGCTCGAACGCCCTGCACGGCCGACTGGGCGCCACCCACACCGTGGAGCTGCCCTTCGTCTTCCACGCCGCCCACCTGCCACAACTCCACGGGCCGCGCGCACTGCTGGGCACCGGCAGCCCGCCCGCCCACCTGGCGCGGCGGGATGCACGCGGCCTGGACCTCCTTTCGCCCGCACCGGCGACCCGGGCTGGGCCCCGTACGACACCGAGCGGCGCGCCACCATGCGCATCGCCCGGGAGTGGACCCTCACCCACGACCCCCGCGCCGCAGAACGCCGGGCCTGGCGCCACTGACCGGTGGCACTCGCAGGTCGGTACGGGCCGGCCCGGGTCGGCCTGCGGGGCTCTGCCACCTCACTCGATATCACTCGATTCCGAGGGGTCCGACGCCCAGGTCCTCACGCATGAGGCGACGCATCCGCGCCATGGCCTCGCGTCGCCGCGCTATCAGGGGCGCGTCGTCGGCCGAGCCGACCGCCGCTCCCCGGGCGTAGGCGTCGCTGATCGCCCGCAGGCTGTGGAACGCTTCGTTCCCGGCTTCCACGACCGGCGACGGGCCCACGAGCCACAGGCGTTCGCTCGCCGTGTAGATGCCGGTGCGCCGCACCGCCTCCCGCACGGCCGCGTCGCGGGCCGAATCTGACATGTGGTCGCCCAGGGCGACGGCCCGGATCTCCTCGCCCGCGGCCTTGAGCGCGGAGACGTACTCCGTGTAGACCTCGCGCCGCACGTCCAGCGCATGCCTGGCCTCCTCCCGCCGCCACCGGTTGCGGTCGGCGATCAGCGTGGCGGCGATGCCGATGACGGCACCGGTCAGTGTGGAGAGCAGAGGCGTCCAGTCCATGGGCCCCAGCTTGTCCAAACCGCTGCGCCGGTACCAGTGCCTTTCGCTGCGAACGTCCCGGGGCCGGCCACACGGGAGCCTTCCGCGCGACGGGAGGGACCGGATCCGGGACAGCCCCGCGGGCCTCGGGGCCGGGTGCGCGCGGTACTTCAGCGGCCGGGGACGACGATGCCCTGGGTGGACGGCCCACCTTGTGCCGAGCCGTGCCGTGTCCGCGGCCAACCCGGGTTGTCCGCTGGTCACCTGGGCCGCAGCCGAATCCGGTGGATGGACAATCGGACATGCCTGCACTGTGGGCTTCACCAGGCCATCGGACAACGTGTCGAGGCCCGCGACGGGACACCCCGGGGCCTCCGGCACGGAGACGGTCCCCCGGCAGTCCCGACCCCAGACACCCGCGGCACTCGAAGGAGCTCGCCATGCTCAAGAAGCACCTCGCGGCGGTACTCGCGGCCACGGTCCTCGCCGGAGGCTTCGTCGGCCTCTCCGCCGGCGCGGCCCACGCCTACCCCCGGGTCAACAAGTGCGGGAGCGCGTACGACTTCAAGCAGAGCTGGGACATCACCGACAACGCCCAAGGGAGTGTGGTGGTCGGCTTCATCGACATCTACTACAACAGCGGGAACGGGTTCAACTGTGCGATCGCCCGCGGGAAGGACGGGGCCGTCACCGGTCACCACGACATCCGGGTCGCGATACGACGTTCCGGAACGAGCGACTGGATCCAGGACGGCGCCGGGAGCAACTACTCCAGCTACGCGGGCCCGGTCTACACGTATGCCAAGGGGGCCTGCGTCGACTTCGTCGGCGGGCTGATGTACAACGAGTTCGCAGGTCAAGGGGCATCCGGCTACAGCTCCAAGCACTGCGGCTGATGCGAGGAGGACGTTCAGCGGCGGGGGGTCCCGAGCGCCGGGGCCCGGCAGCCGGAATAGTCCGAGCAGGGCCGAGGCTGGGCTGATCATGAGTGAGATTCTTGTGACGGGCGCGACCGGCAACGTCGGCCGACACGTTGTTGCTCGGCTCCTGGCCGCGGGCGCCGGGGTGCGGGCGCTGGCGCGTGATCCCGAAACGGCCGGGCTGCCGGAGGGAGTGCAGGTCGTCAGCGGGGACCTGTCCGCGCCGGCCACGCTCGATGTGGCGCTGGAGGGGACCAGCGCAGTGTTCCTGGTCTGGCCCTTCCTGACGACCGAGGGCGCGCCCGCCGTACTGGAGGCACTTGCACGACGCACCGGGCGCATCGTCTATCTCTCGTCGTCGGGCGTCAACGAGGCGGCCGAGCGGCAGACCGATCCGATCAACCAGCTCCACGCCGACATGGAGCGCATGATCGGGGAATCCGGCCTGGAGTGGACGTTCCTGCGGTCGAACACCATCGCGTCCAACGCGCGAGGGTGGGGCGAGCAGGTCCGCGCCACGCGCACCGTTCGCGGTCCGGGTATCGCCGCTACCGCGGTGATCCACGAGGACGACATCGCGGCTGTGGCGGTTCCTGTCCTGACCGGTGACGGGCACGTGGGCGCGAGGCTTGTCCTGACGGGTCCGCAGGTACTGAGCAGGGCCGAACAGGTCCATGCGATCGGGGAGGCCATCGGCCGCCCGGTGGCGTTCGAGGAAGTCCCCGTAGAGGTCGCGCGACGGCAGATGCTCGCTGACGGCAGGCCACCCGCACTCGTCGAGGCGCTGTTGGCCGGCGCAGAGACCCGGCCCGCATCGAACGTGATCACCTCCACCGTGGAGGAGATCACCGGAGTTCCCGCGCGCACGTTCCGCACCTGGGCGGAGGAGCACGCGGAGGAGTTCCGCTAGGTTCGCCGTGCGGATCCAGGACACCGGCCGCCCCTCACCCAGCCCCAGGCCCCGGCGATCCTCGGCCGCCGGGGCCTCGTCGCACTGCCAGGATGGTCCGCATGAACGTCGAGCTGTCCAGCCGGATCCGGGTGCGAGCCGCGGACGCCACGGACTTGCCGGCCCTCGTCGCCGTCGACGCGATCGCGGCCGCCGGCGACGAAGCGCGGGCCCGGAGCATTCGTCGCTGGTTGGACCAGGGATCCGTCAGCGTCGCCGAAGATCCGTCAGGCATCCTGGGCTACGGCGTTCTGGAGTACACGTTCTTCGAACAGGGCTTCGTGACCATGGTGACGGTCTCGCCGGGCGCACGCCGACGGGGCGTCGGCGCCCGCCTCCTCCGGGCCGTCGAAGCAAGCTGCTCCACGCCGAAGCTGTTCACCTCGACGAACGTCTCGAACCATCCCATGCAGCTGCTGTTGCGGCAGCTCGGCTGGCACCCGGCCGGCCTGGTCCACGGCCTCGACGAGGCGGACCCCGAACTGTTCTACCTCTGCCCGCCCGAGCGACTCCGGCCACGCTAGAGCGGACTCGGCCCGCACCGGCGGGTCGGACCGCGCACCGGTGCGCTTCCCGCGTCACGCTGGTCTCCACGCCGGACACCCACGACGGAAGGCTGGCCATGCGGAAGCTGATCTACGGCATGAACCTGACCCTGGACGGCTACGTCACCGCCGCCGGGGACGACATCGGCTGGAGCGGACCGCCGAGCGACGAGCTGTTCCAGTGGTGGCTCGACCAGGAGCGGGCGAGTGGCCTGACCCTGTACGGGCGCAAGCTGTGGGAGACGATGAGCTCCTACTGGCCGACCGGCGACGAGCAGCCCGACGCCACCCCGGGGGAGATCGCGTTCGCGCGGAACTGGCGGGACACACCGAAGGTGGTGTTCTCCTCGACGATGACGGCCGAGGAGGTCGACTGGAACACCCGCCTGGTCACCGGCGACGCGATCGCCGAGATCACCCGGCTCAAGGCCGAGGACGGCGGCCCGATGACCATCGGCGGCGCGACGCTCGCCGGGGCGGCCATGCGCGCCGGGCTGATCGACGAGTACGCGATCGCCACCTATCCGGTCCTGGTGGGCGGCGGGACACCGTTCTTCACCGCGCTGGACAGCTGGGTGGACCTGAACCTGGTGGAGACGCGGACGTTCCCCGGCGGCGTGGTCATGACCAGGTACGAGACCAGGCGCTGAGCAGCGGCAGGTACCGGGGCGCGCGGGCTGCGGCGGGCGCCCCCGTTCGGGCCGGTGGCGACCGCCCGGTCCCGTCGACGAAGCGTGGCGCGGTCAGGGGTGGGGCCGACCGGCCGACGTGCCGTTCACCCGGCGGACACCGCCGTCGCCGGTGGGGGCGTCGTGGTCGCGGTCCTTGCGGGTGGGGGCGAGCAGGTCGAGCAGTGCGCTGATGCTGAGCCCGGCCTCGGCGGGGTGTCTGAGCAGAGTGCCGGAGGCGATGCTGTAGTGGGTGCGTCGCCCGGCGCGGTCGCGGGTCAGGTAGCCGGCCTGGTCGAGGTCGGTCACGATCGCCTGGACGGCGCGCTCGGTCAGCTGGACCTCCACGGCGATGTCCCGCAGCCGGATGCCGGGGTCGCGGGCGATCGCGGCCAGCACGCGGGCGTGGTTGGTCACGAACGTCCAGCTTGTTCTCGCCGTGGGTTCCTCGTGTGCCATACCCCCTACCGTAAGACGAAAGATTCAGATTTCGCTACACATGAATCGAACTTCGGGTATCTCTTGACGTGAATGTGGCTGCGGGCCACGCTGGAAGGGTCTCAGCCCGCCCCTTCCCTCCCAAGGACCCGGCCATGACCGAAGATCCGTCCGCTACCGGCGCCGCAGGGTGCTCCGCCGTGCAGCCGCCGTCCGTACCGCGGCGCCTGACCGGCGGCCCGGACCTCGCGGTCACCGCCGGAGCACACCGCACCCTGGTCCAGGTGGCCGGGGAGATCGACATGGACAGCGCGGACGGCATGCGCGAGACCCTGGAACAACTGCTCCACCAGAGCGGCACCGGCCTCGACCTCGACACCTCCGCCGTCACGTTCTGCGACAGCTACGGGCTCAACATGCTCCTGCGCCTGCGCCTGACCGCCCTGCGTGCCAAACGCCGCCTCACGATCACCGACCCGGGCCCCCGTCTGGAGCGGCTCCTGGCCCTCACCGAGACCACCGCCCTGTTCACCCTCGACGGCCACCCCGACGGGGCCACACCGCCCGGCGGCACCCGCCCGGCCGACGCCAAAACCGGCCTCCACACCAAACCCGTCCACACCACCGGCCTCCTCAACGACACCCCGGCCGAGACCCCCGGCCCCACCCTCGAGGGGAAGCACCTGCCATGACCACCCCCGCCCCGGCCACCGGCCGCGCCCGCGGCGTGGTCCGCCGGCTCACCGCGCCCGCCCCCGCACCGATCCGCGCCGGAGCCGCACGCCGGCTCCCGGCCGTCGCCGAACGGCCCGGCCTCGCCGGCCTGGCCGACCTGGCCGACCTGGCCGACCAGCACAACAGCTTCGACCGGCGAGGCAGTGCGCCGTGAGGGACGTCACCCGCTACGCCATCGCCGTCCGCGGCCCGAACGGCACGACACGCACCGTCATCGTGCACCGCACCGACCGCCTCGGACCGGCCCACGAACCCGTCTACGAGGACACCACCGGCGGATTCCGCTTCCAGATCAACGGCTCGACCGCCGAAGTCCTCGCCCTGCCCACCGGCTACGGCACCGCCCACCCGTGCCTGGAAGCCGTCCCGATGCCCTGACCCGCCCTACCGGCGGGGCCCATTCCGGGCCGTCGCGGATGCCCGGCCCGCTCAGGCCGTCAAGATTTCTCCGCCGATCGTTCGAGTGCGGTGGATTTCCCGGAATCCACCCGCCCGGCCGAGCCGCTCTGCCATGCTCGGCCCGACATCATCGGACTCCGGGTAACCGGTGTCTCACGCAGGGTCAACACAGGTCGGAGTGGGCAGTGCAGTACACGATCAGTGCGACGGCGTTCCTCGCGATCACCATCTTCGTCCGGCTCCGGCGCCCCACCCATTCCCGCAGCCGCGTCGACGAGGGCTTCACCGTCTTCACCGCCGTCGTGTTCGGTGTCCTGATCGCCACCACGGCCTGGGGGCAGGCGATCCTCCAGCTCGTCGGCATCGCCGTCCAGGCCACCCACTGACCCGGGGGGCGGGAGCGGACCCCGACTTTCGAGGGGCCGCCCGGTCCGGGATGCGATGACCTGGAGGTGGGGGTCAGCATGGAGGAACGGCCCTGGCCCAGGCTGGCCGCCGGGTCGGCAGTGCCCGGCGGCTCGACGTCCCGAAAAGCCGTCTCCCCGCAGGAGTGGCCCATGAACGACTACCCCCCGATCGCGAACCACGGCTTGGTGGGAGACCTGCAGACCGCGGCGCTGATCGCCTCTGACGGGACCGTGGACTGGTGGTGCACGCCCCGGTTCGACTCGCCCAGCCTGTTCGCGTCGCTGCTCGACAGCGACCGCGGCGGCCACTGCCGCCTCGCCGCCGACCTCGGGGAGGGCGCCACGGTGCGCCAGCTCTACCTGCCGGACACGCCTATCCTGATCACCCGGTTCCTGGCCGAGGAGGGCGTCGGCGAGGTCATCGACTTCATGGAACCCATCGCCTCCGACGCGCCGGCCGCACGGCACCGGCTGATCCGGGTCGCCCGAGTGGTCCGCGGCAGCCTGCCCTTCGAGCTGATCTGCCGGCCCCGCTTCGACTACGGCCGCGCTGCGCACACCCTCGACCGCCTCGACGACGGAAGCGCCGTCTTCCACGGTCCCGACGGCGACCTGCACATCCAGGCGACCGAGCAGATCACGCTGCACGCCGACGGCCACGACGTCTCCGCGCGCTTCACCCTGAACGCCGGCGAGAGCGCCGCGGTCGTCCTCACCAGCGAGTCCGGCGAGCCGGGCGCCCGTGGCGGGCACCCGGGCGGGCCACCGCCGACCGTCGAGGAGGTGACCGCGGCGTTCGACGCCTGCCGGGACTTCTGGCTCGGCTGGCTGCGCTCCTGCCGTTACAAGGGCCGCTGGCACGAGATGGTCGTCCGCTCCGCGATCACCCTCAAGCTGCTCACCTACGCCCCGACGGGCGCCCCGATCGCGGCGCCCACCATGGGCCTTCCCGAGCAGATCGGCGGCGAGCGCAACTGGGACTACCGCTACACCTGGGTCCGGGACGCGTCGCTGTCGGTGCGCGCGCTGATCGACCTCGGCTTCACCGACGAGGCCGACGCCTTCCGGCGGTGGATGCGCGAGCGGCTGGAGGCCGGCGGCACCGCCTCCGGCGAGCCGCTGCAGATCATGTACCGCGTCGACGGGGAGCCCCACCTGACCGAGGAGGCCCTCGACCACCTGGAGGGCTACCGGCGCTCCGCCCCCGTGCGGGCCGGCAACGCCGCGGCCGACCAGATCCAGCTCGACATCTACGGCGAGGCGGCCTACGCCCTGGCCCAGAGCGAGGACATCGGCGGCATCCGCGGCTGGCGGGTGTTCGCCGATCTCATCGACTGGCTGTGCGACCACTGGGACCGCCCGGACGAGGGCATCTGGGAGACCCGCGGCGGACAGAAGAACTTCACCTACAGCCGGCTGATGACCTGGGTCGCCTTCGACCGGGCGATCCGACTGGCCACCACGCACTCCCGCCCCGCCGACCTCGCCCGCTGGCGCGAAGCCCGCGACACCGTCTTCCGGCAGATCACCGAGCGCGGCTGGAGCGAGAACCGCCGGGCCTTCGTCCAGCACTACGACAGCGAGGTGCTCGACGCCTCCCTGCTCCTCATGCCCCGCGTCGGATTCCTGTCGCCCACCGACCCGGACTGGCTCAGCACGCTGGACGCGATGACCGACGAACTCGTCAGCGACAGCCTGGTCTACCGCTACGACCCGGCGGCCTCGCCCGACGGCCTCCAGGGGTCGGAGGGCACATTCAGCCTGTGCAGCTTCCTGTACGTCGAGGCCCTCGCCCGCTCCGGCCGCGTCCACCAGGCCCGCTACGCCTTCGACAAGATGCTCACCTACGCCAACCACGTCGGCCTGTTCGCCGAGGAGATCGGCCCGTCCGGCGAGCAACTCGGCAACTTCCCGCAGGCGTTCACCCATCTCGCGCTGGTGGCAGCGGCCATCGCCCTCGACAAGGAGCTCGACCGCGCCGAACAGCAGCCGGGCGCCTGATCCTCCCGCCGTGAGAAGAGGCCGACCGCCGTGAGAAGAGGCCGATCGTGACCGAGGATCCCGCAGCCGGCGAGCAGCGCCGTCCGGGCCGGCCGGGCGCCGGGTTCCGCATGCTGGCGCCGCTCGCGCTGGCGCAGTTCATCTGCAGCTTCGCCGGCTCCAACATGAACGTGATGATCAACGACATCAGCCGCGACCTGGACACCACCGTCCAGGGCGTGCAGGTCGCGATCACCGTGTTCCTGCTCGTCATGGCCGCCCTGATGATCCCGGGCGGCAAGGCGACCGACCGGTTCGGCCGCAAGCGCTGCTTCCTCGCCGGCCTCGCCGTCTACGGGGTCGGCGCGATCCTCAGCGCGGTGTCCCCGGGGCTGGGCGTGCTGATCCTCGGCAACTCCCTCCTCGAAGGCGTCGGCACGGCCCTGCTCATCCCCCCGGTCTACATCCTGACCACCCTGCTGTACCCCGATCTGACCTCCCGGGCCCGCGCGTTCGGGGTCATCATGGCCGCCGGCGGCGTCGGGGCGGCAGCGGGCCCGCTGATCGGCGGCCTGATCACCTCCGCGATCAGCTGGCGCGCGGCGTTCGTCTTCCAGGCCGTGGTGATCGCGCTGATCATCCTGCTGAGCCGCACCCTCGTCGACCCGCTGCCCCCCGACCCCGACCGCCACTTCGATGTCCGGGGCGCCGTGCTGTCCGCGGGCGGGCTGGTCCTGATCGTCATGGGCATCCTGGCCGCCGACAACAACCTGTGGCTCGCCGGCGGCCTGATCGCCGCCGGAGCCCTCGTCCTGGCCTGGTTCCTGCACTGGATCCGCAGCGAGGAACGCGCCGGAGTGGAACCGCTGCTGTCGACCGCGCTCTTCCGCGACCGCACCTCGAACCTCGGCCTCGTCACGCAGAACGCCCAGTGGCTGCTGCTCATGGGCACCTCGTTCACCGTCGCCACCTACCTCCAGGTGGTCCGCGGCTACGACGCCATCGAGACCGGCGTCATCTTCACCGCCGCCACCGTCGGGGTGCTCGCCACCTCGCTCGCCGCCGAACGCCTCGCCGAGCGCTTCGCGCAGCGGACCCTCATCATCACCGGGTTCGCCCTCGCCGTCTGCGGCATCGCCGTCCTGCTCGCCCTGGTCGCCGGCAGCCCCAGCGCCTGGGCGTTCGCCCCCGGCCTGCTGCTGATCGGCCTGGGCCTCGGCGTCATGCTCACCCCCTCCGTGAACGTGGTCCAGTCCGCCTTCCCGGAGGACCAGCAGGGCGAGATCTCCGGCCTGTCCCGGAGCGTCTCCAACCTCGGCTCCACCTTCGGCACCGCCATCGCCGGCACCATCCTGATCGCGAACCTCACCAAGAACGCCTACGCCGCCGCGATGGCCACCCTCGCCCTCGCCGCCCTCCTCGGCCTCGCCACCGCCACCCGCCTCCCCCGCACCACCCCGACCGCCCCACCCCAGGACGCCGCCCGGCCCCGGCCGTGACGCGGCGGGGCTGCGGCCCCTGCGGGAGCAGGCCTGGCCCGGCTCTCCTGAGGCCGGGCCCGCGCGCTACTTGACCAGCACACCGCGCCGGCGGGGCCGGGCAGCGGCTGGGACCTGTACGGGTAACGGCACTCCTCCTTGTCCCACCTCGGTGGGCAGGGCGCGTCCGAGCTGATGCCGATGGCCAAGTCCCGGCACCGGAAGCCGGGACGCCCGCGGGGTTCGCCGCCGGGCCCGGGCGTTCAGCCCTGCCGGCCTGTTTCGACGATCTTCATGACGAACGGCGTGGAGTTGTTGCCGAGGTGGAGGATGTCGTCGGTGCTGCTGACGCTGACCCGTCCGCCGGTCAGATTCCCGAGAGGAGCATCCTCGGAGACCCTGACCGGGATGAGTGCGCTGGCACTGTCGTCCACGTTGAGGCCAGCCGGGAAGACGCACCGGACGGTCCAGACGCCGAGCAGGCCCTGCGTCGCCTGGCAGTCCTCAGGGAAGTAGGGCTCCTCGGGTGTCACTTGGCGCGGCAGGCGGACGCTGACGGTGAAGCTGTTCGCGGTCTTCTGGGGGCCTCTGTTGGCGACGAAACCGTGCACCGTCGTCGAACCGCCCGGCGTAGCCGGGTCCGGGTCGAGCCGAACCACTTCCAGGTCGGAATTCGACGGCAGGGCCGCCTGGGCCGTCGTCACGGGGACCAGGGCGGCCATGAAGGCCGCTCCGACTACCAGGGCCAGGCGCCCGGTCCTGATGCGGGGAGCTCTCGTACGAGTCACTTCCGCTTTCCTTCCATCAGGGTGGAGAGTGCGGGCGCAGCCGTGCGGCTGCGCCCGGTATCCATCGTCTGCGGGGCGGCGGGCTTCCGCGCGGCCTGCGGTTCGTGCTCACTCCATCGAGTGAGAGGGCGGCTCCTGGCCTGCACTGGCGCTCATCCGGAACCGGGGCCCTGACGGCCACACGGTCCCGGTCCTGCGGCCTCCCCGACGACCGCCACACGATCCGCTGTAGCTGCTGGCCTTCCTGGTCCGTGAGTCTGCGAACCCTGACCGGCTCCGCCACCGGACCCCTTCCGAGCTGAACGTCTCACGACGTCCAACCGGCCCAGGGCCTGCTGGCGCTAACCCGGTGAACCTCTGCGGGCACAGGACTAGCATGCCTCTCCGGCGAGTTCACTCATGATCGTCAACAGGGGAGAGTCCGCGTGGAGTTCAGGACGCGCGGGTGCGACGTGGAGCGAAGGACGGACGATGGCGTACGAGGTCGTTGCTGAGCAGATCCGGATCGAGGCGGCCGCGGGGGCGCCGCCGATGGGGGCCTACCTCGCACGGCCCGCCGAGCCGGGGGACCACCCCGTCGTACTCGTCGGGGCCGAGCTGTGGGGGGTGACGGAGGCCGTCCGGAAGACGGTGCGGGACGTCGCCGCGCTCGGCTTCGTCGCTGTCGCGCCCGACCTCTACTACCGTGCGGGCGAGGAGGGGACGGCCGCCGGCATGGCGCAGAGCCCTGAGAACCGTACCCGGGCCTTCGCATTGCTCGACGGGTTCGCCCGGGACGAGGCGGAGGCGGATCTGCGGGCCGCCGTCGCGCACGCCCGGCAGTACGCGGGGGCTTCGACGCGTACCGCCATGATCGGCTTCAGCCTCGGCGGGCACATCGCGTACTTCGCGGCGACCCGCCTCGAACTGGACGCCGTGGTGGCCTACTTCCCCGGCTGGCTGACGACCTCGGGCACGGCGCTGAGCCGCCCGGCCCCGCTCGCCGAGGACACCCCGGCCATCGCCCGGGTGGGCACGCGCGTGCTGCTGTTCTTCGCGGGCCGGGACCATGTGATCGGCGCCGCCGAGCGCGAGGAGGTCGTCGCGGGTCTCGCCTCGGCGGGCGTTCCGCACGAGGTGGTCGTCTACCCCGAGGCGCAGCACGCCTTCTTCTTCCCGGGCCACCCGCCGTACGACAAGGAGTCCGCCGAGGACTCGTGGCGCAGGGCGGGGGCGTTCCTGGAGGGTGTGTGACCGCCTGCCGGCATCCCCACACGCCCCCGCACCATGTCCTCGCCGCGCGGCGCCTCCGGCAAGGGCGCGAGCCCGCTCCCCGCGTTGTCGGCGGCGTGTGCCAGGCTGGGCCCGACCCACCTGAGGAGGAGCAGCATCATGCACAGGCCGAGCCGGCCCGAGGATCTGGACCACGGTGACCGGGTCTGGGCGAGGGCCGTCGCCTTCGCCCTCCTGGAGGCCGCCCACGGCAACCCCGAGGGCTACTGGCTGGACGAGCACGGGGTGTGGTGCGACGCGACGGGCGGCTCCTACTGGTGGCGCGTCACGCGGTGCGAGGGCGGCGGCGTCGTCTTCTGCGGGCAGGACTCCGACGGCAGCCGGACCCACGTCGACGGCCGGCAGATCGACTTCCTCGCCGGCGGTCCGTCGTGGCTGCCCTGGGAGGCGCTGCGCGAGGACGCCGAGGGGAACCTGTTCGGCTTCGTCTACTGGTGGCAGGCCGGGGCCTGGCACCGCATCCCCTACCCGGAGTCGCTCGACGACGACGGACTGTCCGGCGCCGCCGGGTGGTTGGGCTCGGAGGCGGAGTTCGCCGACGAGGCGGCCGAGCTCGCCGCCGTCCGGCCCGCGGACGCGGCGGCGTTCACCGATGCGCTCGCCCGGTTCGTCCGGCACGCCGAGGCGCGCACCGTGGACGCCGCGGTGGTGGCGGATCTGCTGGCAGCGGCCGGTCCGGAGCACGAGGACCGCCGTCCGCTCCTGCTGAAGCCGGCGCTGGACGTCGCCGAGCGGGCCGGGATCACCCGGCCCGCCGGGCTCGGCTGATCTCCCCGGCCGGGGCCACGGCCGACGTGAGCGGGGCCGCCGCCGGGAACCACCCGGCCGCGGCCCCGCGACCCACCGACAGGACTACCGCGTGACGGACCCTCAGGCGGCCAGCGTCTTGAGCGTCTCGAACGCGGTGTCCCGGGACTTCTCCGCCAGCGGCTTGAGCGCGGCCATCTGCGGCACGATCGCGGCCAGCGTCAGCTCGGCGTGGACGAAGGTCAGGTCGTCCGCCAGGCCGATCGCGCCCAGGACGGCGCGCAGGTACGGCTCCTGGTAGTCCCAGCCCTCACGGGGGGTGCCGGGGGCGTAGGAGCCGCCCCGGGCGGTGACCACCACGACGGACTTGCCGCTGAGCAGGCCCGGGTCGCCGCCGGGAGCCACCATGTGGGCCGGGGTGACGAGCCGGTCCACCCACGCCTTGAGCGTCGACGGGATGGTGTAGTTGTACATCGGGGCGCCGATGATCAGCGTGGTCGCCTCGCGCACCTCGGCGGTGACCGCCTCGCTGAGCGCCCGCTCCTCCGGGGTCTCGCCGTGCTCGCCGCTCGGGTCAAGCAGGGCCTCGCGGACGGCGTGCGTGATGTGCGGGACGGGCTCGGCACCCAGGTCGCGGTAGACGTAACCGCCGTCGGGGTGGTTCTCGCGCCACTGGGTGGCGAAGTAGGCGGACAACTCGCGGGACACGGAGCCGTCGTGACGAATGCTCGCGTCGATGTGCAGCAGGGAAGGCATGAAGGCGACCTCGGGTTGTATCAGGGGCGAATCAAAGCATCGCCACCGGTCGGCCGCGTCAGCGGTGTGACGCGGTCTCCGGTGCCGTCGAACCACGGGTGGTCATGGCCGGACACTCGGCCAGGCCCCCCGGACGCGTCTCCGCCGCCCGTTCGGCGCCGGTACGCGATGTCGACGGTAGACATTGACGCCGACGTCAAAGCAAGCGCTTCACCACTCCTGCCCACTCGCTGCGTCGACGAACCGGCTCCGCGGCGCCCTGCTCCGCCGCTCCCCCACCGGTCCGGCCGGCGCCCCGTGCTCAGCCGCCGCCCATCCCGCCCTGCGCGGCCACCATGGTCGTCCCCAGCCCGTCGACCGCCTTGGCCAGCCCGGGCGCCCGCTCCCCCAGCCGCGCGGTGAGGGCCGCGATGCGCCCGGCGTGCGCGCGCTGCTCCTGCCGCGACAGCACCAGCCGCACCTGCCCGTGCGCGGCCAGCGCCGCCAGCACCGCGTCCGCGAACGCCACCGAGCCCACCGGCTCATCGCCACGGACCAGTTGGGCCACCCGGAGCTGCCGGTCCAGCGCCTCCCGGGGGTCGGGCATCGCCACCGGCCGCCGCGGCACGACGGGGCCGTAGGGGTCACGGTCCCGGACCGTCAGCACGCCGAGGACGGCCAGCCGCTGCTCGACGGCGTCCAGCGTCTCCTCGCGGCCGCGTTTGATCCACGACTTCCAGCCGCGCCGCCGTGCGGCGACCTCGGCCAGGACGGCGTCCAGCACCGGGTCCCCGGCGGGGCCGGCGCCGGGCGCCACCAGCACCCGGCCCCGGCCGTCCTCGACGAGGTCACCGCGGTGGGCCAGCTCGGCCAGCGCGGCGGCGCGCAGCAGGAACCCGGCCCGGGTGCGGTCCTGGAGGGCCTGGGCCCGGGTGTCGTAGGCCATCAGGTAGGTGGCCAGGTGCAGCGGTCGGCTCATACCGCCGACGATACGGCGCACCGCCCCGGCCGCCATCCGCCCGCAGGAGGGCATCGGCCTCCCACCTGCGGCGTACCCCGCGCCCCGCACCCGGACCAGGGAGCTGCCCGGCCCCGGCCGCACTGGCCGCACTGGCCGCACCGACGAACCGGCCGCACCGGCCGCACCGACCGGGGAGACGGCCTGCGGGGGCCGGTGTCGGTGGCCCGGCATAGCGTGGCGCCATGACGCCTCTGGACCACGACCGGTACTGCGCCGAGATCGTCACGCAGACCGACCTACTGCGCGGCACCGTCGCCGGGGCCGACCTGACCCGCCCGGTGCCGTCCTGCCCCGGGTGGAACGTCGGCCAGCTCCTGCGCCACCTCGGCGGCGGCCAGCGCTGGGCCGAGGAGACCGTGCGCACCCGGGCCGCCGGGCCGCTCCCGGACCGGCACTTCCGCGATCTCGCCGCCTACGCGGACGAGGACCCGGCCGTGGTCGGGCCGTGGCTCACCGAGGGCGCCCGGCGGCTGAGCGACGCGCTGCGCGAGGCCGGCCCCGACGCACCGCTGTGGACGCCCGTCCCCGGTGGCACGACGGCGTTCTACGCCCGCCGCTTCACGCACGAGACGGCGGTGCACCGCGCCGACGCGACGCTGGCCCTCGGTGCGCCCTTCGCCCTCCAGCCGGACGTCGCCCGCGACGGCCTCGACGAGTGGATGGAGCTCGGCTCGCTGCCGATGCACTTCGAGGTCCACCCCCGGACCAGGGAGCTGCCCGGCCCCGGCCGCACCCTGCGCTTCCACGCCACCGATCCGGCCGGTGCCGAGGGAGCCACGGACTGGCTGGTCGACCTCACCGGTGACACCCTCGCCTGGCGCCACGCGGACGAACCGGCCGCCGTGACCGTCAGCGGGCCGCTGACCGAGCTGCTCCTGCTGGTCTACCGGCGCCGGCCGCCCGGGAGCCACGGCGTCGGCGTCCAGGGGGACGCCGACCTGCTCACCTTCTGGCTGGACCGGGTCGGCTTCGGCTGACCGTCGGGGCGCCGGGCGTCACCGTCCGGCTGGGCCGCAACGGCCGGCCCGTGGACCCGACCGTCACCAGCGCCGGCCCCTGCGCCGACTTCTGGCTGCTGGGGCTCGTCGAACCCCGTCGAGCCGAACCCGTCGAGCCGAACCCGCCGAGCCGAACCGCGGCGACGGGACGGACGGCCCCGGTCGATAGGCGGGTTCCTCCTCCTTCCGGCGGAGCCCGCACGACACCCCCGGGGGAGGCCGTCGCGACCTCGGGCGGACGCCCGCCCCGGCGGGCCGGGGGCAGGCTGGCATCAGCCGGAGGGGAGTCCGGCGCTTCTCGGGAGGGACACCGTCATGACCGTCAGCACGCCACCGTCAAGGCTCCGCCGCTCGGCCGTCGGGGCCGCGATCGCCGCCCTGGCGACGGCCGGCCTCCTGGGCACCGCGGCGCCGGGCCGGACGGTCCGGGGCGGTCCGGGCCGCTCCCGCGCTCAGCCGTTCGGCAGGATCACCGCGCGGCCGTCGACCAGCCCGGCGTGCAGGCGCTCGTACGCCAGCGGGGCGTCGTCGATGCCGTAGGTCTCGACGTGCACCTCGACCGCGCCGGCCCGGGCGAGGTCCAGCACCTCGATCAGCTCGGATCGGGTGCCCCAGTACGGGGAGGCCACCGACACCTCGTACGGGAGGGTGCCGAAGCCGACCGGCAGGGAGCCGCCGCCGAGGCCGACGATCGTCACGTCGCCCTCCACCGCCGCCATCGCGCCGGCCGAGGCCACCGTCGGCGGGGCGCCGACGAAGTCCAGCACCACCTGGGCGCCGACGCCGCCGGTGAGGGCGCGGACCGCCGCCGGTGCCGAGGCGTCCGAGAGCACCGTCTCGTGCGCGCCCACGGCCCGGGCCAGGGCCAGCTTCTCCTCGGTCACGTCCAGGGCGACCACCCGGGCCGCCGTCATCGCGCGCAGCAGCTGGATCGCGACATGGCCGAGGCCGCCGGTGCCGATCACCACGGCGGTGCTGCCCGGCACCAGCTTGCCCAGCGAGCGCTTGATCGCGTGATAGGGCGTCAGGCCGGCGTCGGTCAGCGGGACGGCCCGCACCGGGTCGAGACCGCCGAGCGGTACCAGGTGCCGCGGGTCGTCGACGATCATGTACTCCGCCATCGCGCCCGGGGCGCCCAGGCCCGGTGGGCGGATGCCGAGCTCGGCGGCGCGAAGGCAGTAGTTCTCCTTGCCCTCCGCGCATTTGGCGCAGCTGCCGCAGCCCCAGGGCCCGTACACGGCGACCGCGTCGCCCTCGGTGAAGCCGGTCACTCCGGCGCCGAGCTCCGCGACGGTGCCGACGCCCTCGTGGCCGAGGGTCAGCGGCAGCGGGAAGGACAGCTGCTCGGCGGGCAGGCTCATCACGGCGATGTCGGAGTGGCACACGCCCGCGGCGGTGACCTTCAGCAGGACCTGCCCGGGGCCGGGCTCCGGATCGGGGACGGTGACCACCTCGGGGGCGGCGCCGGCCGTGCGGTACTGGACTGCCTTCATCGTGGTGACTCTCCTTCGGTGCGGGCGCGTTCGGGACGGGCGTCCGGTGCGCGCGGCGTGCGCCCCCCGGAATCGGCCGGGTCAGCGGGCCGCGTAGGCGCCGTCGACCAGGTGGTAGCTGCCGTGGACGAAGGAGGCCCGGTCGGACAGCAGGAAGGCGGTCAGCTCGGCGACCTCCTCCGCGCGACCGAGCCGGCCGGCCGGGTGCAGCGCGACCAGCGCGTCGCGGGCGGCGGCGTCGGCGTCGCGCAGCAGCGGCGTGTCGATGAAGCCCGGGCCGACGGCGTTGATCCGCACGCCCTGGGCGGCGTACTCCAGGGCGGCCGTCTTGGTGAGGCCGACCACGCCGTGCTTCGCGGCGGCGTAGGCGGGCGAGCCGGCGAAGCCGTTGGTCCCGAGGATCGAGGCCATGTTGACGACGGCGCCGCCGCCGGCCGCGAGGATGGCGGGGATCTCGTAGCGCAGCGAGTAGAAGACGCCGTCCAGGTTGGTGGCCAGCACCCGCCGCCAGTCCTCGGGCTCGTAGGCGCCGGTGGGGGCGGCAGGCCCGGCGATGCCGGCGTTGTTGACGGCCAGGTGGAGGGCGCCGAGCCCGTCGACGGTGGCCCGGACGGCGGCGCGCACCGACTCCGGGTCGGTGACGTCCACGTCGACGGCCAGGGCGCGGGCTCCGGCGGCCGTCAGCTCGGCGGCGGCCTCGCGGGCGCCCGCCGGGTCGAAGTCGGCAATCGCGACGGCGGCGCCGCCGGCCGCCAGTCGCCGGGCCACCGCGAGGCCGATGCCGGAGGCGCCTCCGGTGACCAGCGCGGTCCGGCCGGTGAACTCCTGGGTGTAGTCGATGCCGGTCATGGCGGTCGTTCCTTTCGTACCGGTGCGCGCCGGGTGGGCGCGCTCGTTCACACCGCCGTGCCGTCGGGTGGCGGTTCGGCGGTGAGCAGCTCGAAGGCCTGCTCCAGCAGGTCGGGCAGGTCGGGGGCCGCGCCGGTCGCGGGGTGCCGGACCCAGGCGCGGGAGGCGGCCTGGAGGGCCGCGACCCCGAGGCCGATGGCGACGGCCGGGCGCAGGTCGTGCTCGGCGTCCAGGCCGAGCCGGGCGGCGGCGATCCGGATGGACGCCTCCTCCTCGTCGACGCAGATCCGCCGGTAGGCGGCGGTCAGCGCGGGTTCCGCGGCGATCAGGCCGAACAGCTCGCGGACGCCGGGGCGCCGGTGCCAGGCCGGGTCGAGGTCGTCCCGCAGCCAGACCCGCAGGGCCGCGCGGTACGCGGTCAGCGGGGTCTCGGCGGCGGGGCGCTCGGCCAGGGCCGCGTTGATCCGGGCGAAGTCGGCCCGCAGGCAGTCCAGTACGGCGTCCTCCCGGGAGGGGAAGTACCGGCTGAAGGTGCGCCGGGAGACGTCGGCCAGGTCGGTGACGTCCTCCACGGAGACGGCGGCCAGGCCCCGCTCCAGGACCAGCCGCAGGGCCGCGGCGGCCAGCGACTCCCGGGTTCGGCGTGCCTTGCGTTCGCGCCGGCCCTCGGGGGCCGCTCCCGCTGCCTCTTCGATGCTCACGTCGTCCACCGTACACCCGGAAATGTCCCATTGGGACATGAGTCCCGTCGGGACACCCGGCAGGTCAGCTCGGTTCGGGATGGAACCGGTGCAGGCCCTTGCGGTCGTAGTAGGTGGTCATCGCGAAGCCGAAGACCAGGGCCGCGACCGTGCCGATCGCGATCATCACCCAGGCCCGCGCCAGCCCGGCGTCGGCCTGCGCGTCGAAGTAGAGGATGGCCCGGACGCCGTCGCTGAGCTGGCGCATCGGCTCGAACACCGCCAGCCCCCGGTAGAAGGTCGGCAGCGCCTGGAGCGGGATGGTCGCCCCGGAGGACGGCAGCGACAGGGCGATGAAGACGAACATGCTGATCAGCTGCCCGATCCCGCCGAACGCGGCGATCAGGGCCTGCGCGCCGAGCCCGACCGCCGCGCTGGCGCAGACCGAGAAGACCCAGAGCAGCGGCAGGTGCGAGGCGTCCATGCCGAGCACCACCACGGTCGCCAGCATCACCAGACTGGAGGTCAGTACCGAGAGGCAGACGGACATCACGCAGGTGACGGTCAGCGTCTGGGTGCGGCTGATCGGCACCAGCGGGTGCTGCATCCGCAGCGGCCCCAGCTCGCTGGCCGCGTAGCCGAGCGCCACGTCCACACCGTTGCTGATCACGTTGGCGCCCAGGAAGCCGGCCAGCACGAGGAGCAGCGTGTAGTAGAACGCCGTCAGGCCCAGCCCGCTGTGCGGGCCGATGGGGTGGCCGACCTTGACCTCGACGGCCGCCGGGTCGGCCAGCTGGAGCAGCGTCGCGTTGATCGCCGCACCCCCGCCGGCCGCCGGCTGGGCCTGCGCCTGTGCCTGTGCCTGTGCCGTGAGGGTCTTGCCGAGCTGCGTCGAGGCCTGTTGCGCGGCCGCCTGGGTGATCGAGGAGGCCAGCGAGGACGCGAGACTGCCCACCCCGGGGTTGGTCAGCACCGTCAGCGTGGGCCGCGGCGGCATCGGCTGCGCGGGCGCGCCCAGCGCGGCCACGGCGGCGGTGAAGCCGGCCGGGACCTCCAGCGCGCCCGCGAGCTTGCCCGAGGCCAGCTGGTCGTCGGCGGCGGCCTGGTCGAGCAGCCGCCAGGAGACCTGCCCCTGCGGGTCCGGCGCGGCCGCGATGCCGGCCGTGATCTGCGCGCCGAGGTTCTGCGGCTGGCCCGCCACGACGGCCCCCTGGTCGGCGTTGACCAGGCCGATCGGCAGCCGGTGCAGGTCCGCCCGGGGGTTGATGATGCCGCCCAGGTAGAGCAGCGACAGCAGGAAGGCCACCGTGCCGACGATGACGGTCGGGACCATCCAGACCTTGGGGTTGCGGAGCACCTGCCAGGCCCGTACCCGTACCACCGCCACCCCGCCCTCGGGCCGCTTCGAAGTCATGGCTCTCCCGTGCGCGTCGTCCGGTCGTCCCGCCCCCGCCAGAAGGTAGCGGCCGACCTCCGTCCGACCGGCGCGCCTCGCCCGAACAGCCCGCAGGCCGACCCGGTCGGCAGCGTCCGGACCGGGTCCGAGGCGGGACCTCCGGTCCCGGCCTGGCGCACTGACTAAGCGCTTGCTTAGACTCTCCCTCGTCGCGCGAGGTCCGCCGTACCGCGGTCCAGCTCAGTCCAGCCACCGGGAGCCGCCATGTTGTCCGCAGAGAACCGTCAGATCCGCCTCGCCCGCCGGCCGGTGGGCGAGATCGGCCCCGAGGACTGGGAACACGTCACCGAGCCGGCCGCGGCGCCGGGCGAGGGCCGGTTCGCCGGCCGCACCCGCTACCTCTCGCTGGACCCGGCGATGCGCGGCTGGCTGGACGACCGCCCCTCCTACCTGCCGCCGGTCGGGATCGGCGAGGTGATGCGGGCCGGGTCGGTCGTCGAGGTCACCGAGTCCAACCACCCCGGCTTCGCCATCGGCGACCTGGTCGCGGGCCTCTTCGGCGTCCAGGAGCACGTGGTCTCCGACGGGAAGGGCGCCGTGCGGATCGACCCCGCGCTCGCCTCGCCGTCGACCTTCCTCGGCGCGCTCGGCAGCCCGGGCATGACGGCGTACTTCGGCCTGCTGGACGTCGGCGCGCTGAAGGAGGGCGAGACGGTGGTGGTCTCCGGCGCCGCGGGCGCCGTGGGCAGCATGGTCGGCCAGATCGCCAAGGCGAAGGGCTGCCGGGTCGTCGGCATCGCCGGCGGCGCCGAGAAGTGCGCCGTGCTGACGGACGAGCTCGGCTTCGACGCGGCGGTCGACTACCGCGCCGGGAACGTGCGGAAGGCGCTGCGCACCCTGGTGCCGGACGGCATCGACGTGTACTTCGACAACGTCGGCGGGGAGATCCTGGACGCCGCCCTGGCCTGCCTGGCGATGCGCGCCCGGGTGGTGGTCTGCGGCGCGATCAGCCAATACAACGCCACCGACGTCCAGGGGCCGTCGAACTACCTGTCGCTGCTGGTGCGCCGGGCCCGGATGGAGGGCTTCGTGGTGTTCGACTACGCGCCGCGCTACAAGGAGGCCGCGCGGGAACTCGGCGGCTGGATCGCCGAGGGGCGGATCAAGGTGCTGGAGCACGTGGTCCGGGGCACGGTGGACGACTTCCCGCAGACCCTGCAGATGCTCTTCCGGGGCGAGAACACCGGCAAGCTGGTGCTCGAACTCGTCTGACCGGCCTGGGCGGCGCGACGGCGGGGAGGGCCGGCGCGGCTGCTCGGCGGCGGTGAGAGCCTCGGACCGCGGCGCGGCGGGCGGCGGCGCGGCGGGCGGCGCGGCGGGCGGCGCGGCGGGCGCTCAGACGGTGAGCGGGCCGTCGGACGGCGAGACCGGTGCGGGCAGTTCGGTGCGCCCGCGCAGGTGGCGGTCGACGGCGGCCGCCACCGCCCGGCCCTCGGCGATCGCCCAGACGATCAGCGACTGGCCGCGCCCGGCGTCGCCCGCGACGAACACGCCGTCCGCCCCGCCGGCGAACTCCTCGTCGCGGACGAGGGTGCCCCGCGGGCCGACGGCGAGGCCGAGTTGGCCGACCAGCCCGCCGTCCCGGCCGGGCCCGGAGAAGCCGGCGCCGGGGAAGCCCGGGCCGGCGAAGCCGAGGGCCAGCAGGGCGAGGTCCGCCGGGAGGGTGCGTTCGGTCCCGGGCCGGGGGCTGCGGTCGCCCCGCCGCGCCTCGGCGAAGCGGACGGCCGCCAGCCGGCCGTCCGGGCCCGCCTCGAACCCCACCGTGGCCGCCGCGAACACCCGGGGCTCGGCCGCCGGGCCGCCGGCCTCCTCGTGCGAGGTGGTCACCCGGTAGACCTTGGGGTGCACGGGCCAGGGCTGGCCGGAGGCCCGGCGTCCGGGCGGGCGGGGGTTGATGTCGAACTGGGTGACCGTCGCGGCCCGCTGGCGCAGCGCGGTGCCCAGGCAGTCGGCGGCGGTGTCGCCGCCGCCGACGATCACCACGTGGCGGCCCTCGGCGGAGACCGGCGAGACGGGGTAGTCGCCCTCGTCGACCCGGTTGGCGAGGGTCAGGTAGCTGATGGCCTGGTGCACACCGGCCAGCTCGCGGCCGGGAACCGGGAGGTCGCGGCAGCGGGTCGCGCCGACCGCGACCACCAGGGCGTCGCTGCGGGCGCGCAGTTCGTCGGCGGGCAGGTCGTGGCCGACCGCGACGCCGGTGCGGAAGACCGTGCCCTCGGCCCGCATCTGGTCGATCCGCCGGTCCAACCGGTGCTTCTCCAGCCGGAACGCCGGAATGCCGTAGCGCAGCAGGCCGCCGATCCGGTCGGCGCGTTCGTAGACGGTCGTGGTGTGGCCGGCCCGGGTCAGCTGTTGGGCGGCGGCCAGCCCGGCGGGGCCCGACCCGACCACGGCCACCCGCAGGCCGGTCAGCCGCTCGGGCGGCTGCGGCAGGTCGTAGCCGCTCTCCAGCGCCCGGTCGGCGATCGCCAGCTCGATGTTCTTGATCGTCACGGCCTCCGCGTCGATCGCCAGTACGCAGGCGCTCTCGCACGGGGCGGGGCAGAGCCGGCCGGTGAACTCGGGGAAGTTGTTGGTGGCCAGCAGACGCGCGGCGGCCGCGCGCCAGTCGTCGTGCGCGACCAGGGTGTTCCAGTCGGGGACGAGGTTGCCGAGCGGGCAGGCGTGGTGGCAGAAGGGCAGACCGCAGTCCATGCAGCGGGCGGCCTGGTCACCGGCGACCGGCAGCGTCGCGCCCTCCCGGTAGACCTCGCGCCAGTCCCCCAGCCGCTCCTGCGGGTCCCGGCGCTCACGGGGGTGCCGGGGCGTGGTGAAGAAGGCCATGCGGTCGGCCAGGGGATCAGCCATCGCGGCCTCCGGCGGGGCGTGCCATCGCGGGGCGGTGGCGCCGCCGTCCCGCGCCCCGACGGGCGCGCGACCGCACTGCGCACCACCGTGTGGCCACCGTACGCCTGCGAACCGCCCGGCGACAGCGGCCGGCCGTCGCCAGGGCGCCTCGGTCGGCCATGCTCGGGCGCCGGGTGGCCGGAAGTGAATGTTCCGGTCCGAATTGACGGCGTACCGTCGTATGGTCTTAGCGCCGTGAGCGGTCGAACCCCTTGATCCAGCTGACGGCTCCACCCTAGGATCCGGATGAAATGTCACATGGCAATGGAGCCGTCGTGGGGGATCACACCGTTCCGAGCCGGGGTACCGCCACGAGCGCCCTGCCCAGGCCGTTCTACCGGCTCGCCGTCGGAGACGCCGTCTCCAGCTACGGCAGCCAGCTCAACATGGTCGCGCTCAGCCTCTTCGCCTACGAGGCCGCGGGCAACGCCCTCGGCACCGCGGGGTACCTGACGCTGCGCCTGCTCGGCGGCTTCGGCGCCGGCGTGCTCGCCGGGCGCGTCGTCGCACGCCTCGACCGCCGGCTGCTGATGGTCGGCTGCGCCTTCACCCAGGCCACCGGCCTGGTGGCGCTCGCGATCGTCCCCGACCACCTGCGGATCCCGGTGCTCTACCCGCTGGCCCTGCTCTTCGGCGCGGCCGGCACGCTCAGCGCCGTCGCGTTGCGCAGCAGCGTGCCCGAGATGGTCGGCCCGGAGCACCGGGCCCGCGCCAACGGGGTGCTGGTGACCGGGCGTTCGACGGCGATGGTGCTCGGGTTCGCCTCGGCCGGCGTGCTGGTGGCCTGGGCCGGGTTCCAGGCCGCGCTGCTCACCGACGCCGCCAGCTTCGTCGTGTTCGGCACGGTCGTGCTGCGACTGCCGCTGCGCACCCGGGCCGAGCGCGACGGAGCGACGGCCCGCCCGGCGGCCGAGCCGGGCGGGCGGTTCGCCGGGCTGGTGCTGCTGCGCACCCTGCCGGTGATCGGCGCGATGGTCGCCATCCGGCTGGTCGACGCCTTCGGCTCGGCCGCGCACAACATCGGCCTGCCGGTGTTCGCGACCCGGACGTCCCCGGAGAACCCGGCTGCCGTGCTGGGCCTGTTCTGGGCCACCTGGGCGGTCGGCAGCCTGGGCGCCCACCAGCTGGTCTCCCGACTGCTCGTCAAACGCGGCCGGGAGCCGGGCGAGCGGGCCTTCGCGGTCGGCACCGCGCTGATGTCCACCTGCTTCATCCTCGCCTTCACCGGGCTGCCGACCCCGCTCTTCCTCGTCGTCGCGCTCGGCGCCGGGCTCGCCGACGGCTTCACCGAGATCTCCTACACCACCCGGATCCAGGCCGTCGACGACGACCGGCGCGGCCAGGCGTTCGGGCTGGTGGCGAGCGCCGAGAGCCTCGGCATGGGCGTCGGGATGCTGCTCAGCGCCGGGCTGATGGAGCGGTTCAGCCCGCTCACGGTGGTCGGCTTCTCGCACGCCGTGCCGATCGCGCTGGCCGCTGGGTTCCTGCTGATGGTCGGGGTCGGCGCCCGTCGGCGGCGCGCGCCCGCCGCGCGGCCCGTCCCCGCCGACCACTAGCCGCGTACCGGCCCTCCCCCACCGGGCGGCCGAGCCCCGGGCGACCGCCCGCCGTACCCGCCCGACCGCCGTACCGGCCGCCCCGGCCGCCGCCCGCCGTCACCCCGCCGTACCGCGCCCCGCCCGCCCTTGTCGCAGAGCCCAGGAAGGTACGACCCGCATGAGCGTCCCCGGCCCCGACCGCCCCAGAGCCGACGTGGTGGAGGGCCGGCTGCTGCGCCACGCCGGCCTGGCCGACTGCGCCCTCGTCGCCGGCGGTTCCCCGGGCGGCGCCGGGTTGATCGTCTACCTGGTGCCGGCCGACGACCGGGACCACGCCGGACTGCGCCGCTGGGCCGCCGCCCACCTGCTGGAGGACGCGCCCGACGCGGAGATCCGCCTGGTGGACGGCATCCCCCGGACCGCCGAAGGGGCGGCCGACACCGCCGCCCTGGCGGCCGCCCGCGACCCGCGCGAGCACCCCCGCCCCGCCCGCCGGCACCTGAGCGAACTCACCGGCCGCTGGCGCCCGTTCGGCGCCGCCGCGCCGGCCGCACCGGAGCCGTCGGCGGAGCCAGAGCCCGCGGCCGGCGAGCCCGCCGTCGCCGTCGGACCCGCCCTGCCGGCGCTGCCCGACGGCCCCGCCGACCTGCCCGACGCGCTGCTGCGCGCCGCCCGGCTGCACCCCGAACGCGGCCTGCACCTGGTGCGCGCCGACGGCGGCGCCACCACCCTGCGCTACCCCGAGCTGCTGAACCGGGCGCTGCGCGTGCTCGGCACCCTCACCGCCGCGGGCCTCGGCCCGGGCGACCGCGCGATCCTCCAAGTCCCCGACCTGGAGCACTACTTCCCCGCGCTCTGGGCCTGCCTGCTGGGCGGCGTCCTGCCCGTCACGGTGGCCCGCCCGCCGGGCTACGACCGCCCGGGCCCCGTCCTGGAGAAGCTGGTCAACGCCTGGGAGACGCTGGAGCACCCGCCGGTGCTGGCCGCCGGTGAGGCCGTCGCCGGGCTCGCGGGCATCGGCCGGCTCGACCCGCGGGCCGCCGGTCTGCGGGTGATCCCGGTCGACCGCTCCGCCGCGCAGCCGCCCGCCGCGCCGCACGGCGCCGGCGGCGACGTCGCGATCCTCCAGCTGTCCTCCGGCTCCACCGGGCGCTCCAAGGCGATCCGGATCAGCCACCGCGGCATCCTGGAGTACGTGGCGGGCGCCTGCGAGCAGGGCTTCGCGCCCGGCGACCCGACCGTCAACTGGCTGCCGCTCGACCATGTCGCGGGCCTGCTGATGTTCCACCTGCGGGACGTCGTGGCGGCCTGCGACCAGACCCACATCCCCACCGAACTCGTCCTCGCCGACCCGCTGTTGTGGCTGGACACGCTGGAGCGCCGGCGCGCCGCGCACTCCTGGTCACCGAACTTCGGCTACCGCCTGGTCGCCGAGGCGCTGCGGGCCGCCCCCGAGCGGCGCTGGGACCTCTCGGCCGTCAAGTCCCTGATCAACGCGGGCGAGCAGTGCACCGAGGGCGTCGCCGAGGAGTTCCTGGCCCGGCTGGCCCCCTCCGGGCTGCGGCCCGAGCACCTGCTGCTCGCCTGGGGCATGGCCGAGACCTGCACCGTCATCACCTACAAGCGCTACGGCGAGCCCGGCGCCGTCCAGGTCCTGGCCACCGACTCGCTGACCGGAGCGCTGCGGCCACTGCCGGAGGGCTCGGACGAGGCGGCCACCCGTTTCCTCTCGATGGGCCGCCCGGCCGCCGGCGCGCGGCTGCGGGTCGCCGACGACCGGGGCGCCGTCCTGCCCGAGCTGCGGATCGGACGGCTCCAGGTCTCCTCCGGCCGGGTCACTCCCGGCTACCTGAACAACCCGCGGGCGGACCGCGAATCCGCCACCGCCGACGGCTGGTTCGACACCGGCGACCTCGCCTACCTGCGCGACGGGGAGGTGATCCTCACCGGTCGGCGCAAGGAGATCATCATCATCAACGGCGTCCACCACTTCTGCCACGACCTGGAGGACGTGGTGTCCGCCGTCGACGGGGTGCTCTCCGGTCACGTCGCCGCGTGCGGGGTGCCCGACGAGCGCAGCGGCAGCGAGCGGTTGGCGGTCTTCTTCGTGGCCTCCCCGGAGGCGGGCGAGCCGCACCGGACGGCGGGCGCCGTACGGGCCGCGCTGGCCGAGCGGTTCGGGCTGTCGGCCGCGCTGGTGCTCCCCGTCCCGGCCGCCGACTTCCCCCGCACCACCAGCGGCAAGATCCAGCGCACCGCGATCCGTGCCCGGCTGCTGGACGGCGGCCTGGACGCGCTGATCACCCGCCTCGACCTCGCCGAGGGCAACGCCCGCACCGTGCCGGACGTCGTCCGCCGTGCGGCCTGGGAGCCCCGGCCCGCGCCGGACGCCGCGCCGGTGCCACCGCCGGGGACCGTCCTGCTGCTCGGGCCGGTCGGACCGGGCACCCTGTCGGACGCACTCGCCGCCGTGCTGCCGGACACCGTCCAGGCGTCCCAGGCCGAGTCCTTCGCCCGGCTGGGCGACGGCTACGCGCTCGACCAGCGGCGGGCCGGGAGCTGGCCGCGACTGCTGGACGAGCTGGAGGCGGCCGGCCGGCGCCCGCACCGGGTGCTGCACCTGTGGGCGCAGGTTGCCGAGCCGGACGAGGTGCTGTGCGGCGAGGCCCTGCTCGGACTGACCCGGGCGCTGGCCCACCGGTACGGCGGCGGTCCGGACGGGGTCGAACTCGTCACTGTCAGCGCCGGGTTGCACGCGCTCGCCGACGGCGAGCTGCCGCGGCCGGTCGCCGCGCCGACCGCGGCCCTGACCGCCGGGGCCCGGGCCGAGCGGTTGCTCGCCGGGGCCCGCCACCTCGACCTGCCCGCCGACGCCCCGGCGGACCCGCGGGCCGTGCTGGCCTTCCTCGCCGACCCGCGGCGCGAGCCCGAGGCCGCCTGGCGCGACGGGCGCCCCTACGTGCCCCGGCTCGGCCCGCTCGCCCCGCTCACCGCGCCGGAGGCCGCCGCCGCACCGGCCTGCACGCTGCTCTCCCCCGGGGCCCGCTGGCTGGTGACCGGCGGGCTGGGCGGCCTCGCCGGGGAACTGCTCCCGGAACTGCTCCGCCGGTACGGCCCGCACCTGCTGCTGGTCGGGCGCACCGACCCGGCCGCGGGCGGCCCGGCGGCGGCCGCGCGACGCGCCGCGCTGGAGCGCCTGGAGCGGGCCGGCGGCCGGGTCGAGTACCGGACGGCCGACGTGACGGACCGCCGGGCCCTGGCGGCGGCCGTCGCCGAGGCCGAACAGGCCTGGGGCGCGCCGCTGGAGGGTGTCCTGCACCTCGCCGGCGAGTACCGGATCGGCCTGCTGGAGGAGCTCGGACCCGAGCGGTGGCAGGAGGCCCTCCGGGCCAAGGCCGCGGGCACCGACGCGCTGGCCGAGCTGGTGGCGGCCCGCCCCGGTGCCCAGTTCGTCGGCTACTCCTCGATGATCGGGTTCCAGGAGGCGGTCGGCTCGGCGGGGTACGCGGCGGCCAACCGCTCCCTGGAGGCGGCGGTCGAGCGGCTGCGCCGGGAGCACCGGGTCGCGGCCTGGACGGTCTCCTGGGGCCTGTGGCGGGGTGTCGGGATGAACCGGGAGGCCTCCCACCACGCGGCCGCCGCCGAGCGCGGGATCGCCGTGCTCGACGCCGCCGAGGGCCGGCGGCTGGCCACCGCGCTGCTCGCGGCCCCGCCCGGTCACTACTACGCCGGTCCCGACGGCACCCGCCCCGCCGCCCGGCGCCGGCTGCTGGCGGGCGAGCCGCGGCTGGTCGCCGACGCCCCGCAGCCGCCCGCCGCCGGACCGGCGCGCCCGGTGGTGGCGGCGCCCGCCCCGGCCGAGCTGCGCCGCGCCGTGCTGGACACCTTCGAGGCCGTCCTCGGCGAACCGGTCGACCCCGGCCGGCCCTTCCACGAACTCGGCCTCGAGTCGGTGCAGTTGATGCGGGTCCAGGCCGCACTGGCGGCGGGCCCGGCGCCCGGGCTGGAGCCGACCGCGCTGTTCCGGCACCCCACCGTGGACGCGCTGGCGGCCCGGCTGGCCGGCGGTGCGCCGGAGCCGGCACCGACCTCCACCGCGCCCGCGCCGGAGGTGCCCGCCGACCGGCGGGTGGCGGTGATCGGCCTGGCACTGCGGCTGCCCGGCGCGGACACCCCCGAGGAGTACTGGCGCAACATCGTCGACGGCGTGGTCAGCACCACCCGGTACACCCCCGAGCAGCTCGCCGCCGCCGGCATCCGGGCCGAGGAGTACAGCCACCCCGACTTCGTCCCGGTCACCGCGCCGATCGCCGACATCGGCCACTTCGACGCCGAGGCCTTCGGCATCAGCGCCGCCGAGGCCGCCCTGATGGACCCCCAGCAGCGGCTGCTGCTGGAGACCTGTGCCCGGGCCCTGGACGACGGCGGCTACGGCGACACCGCGCCGGACACCCGGGTCGGGGTCTTCGCCGGCACCGGCATGACGCTGTACTCGCTGCGCGGCTACCTCCAGCACGCCATCGGCACGGCCGCCGACCCGGCCCGGCCGGTCGAGGCGCTGCAGGTCGCGATCGGCAACCAGGCCGACTTCGCCGCCACCCGGGTCGCCTACCGGCTCGGCCTCACCGGGCCCGCCGTCGGCGTGCAGACCGCCTGCTCCACCTCGCTGGTCGCCGTCCACCTGGCCGTCCAGTCGCTGCTGACCGGTGACAGCGACCTCGCCCTCGCGGGCGCCGCCGCCCTGCACGTCCCGCAGGCCGCCGGCTACCGCTACCAGGAGGGCTCGATCCTGGCGCCCGACGGCGTCTGCCGGGCCTTCGACGAGCGGGCCGCCGGAACGGTGGGCGGCAACGGCGTCGCCGCCGTCCTGCTCAAGCGCCTCGACCGGGCGCTGGCCGACGGCGACACCGTGCACGCGGTGATCCTCGGCTCCGCCGTCAACAACGACGGTGCGGGCAAGGTCGGTTACACCGCGCCCGGCCTGGACGGCCAGGCCGCCGTGGTCGGCCGGGCACTGGACGTGGCGGGTGTGCCGGCCGACAGCATCGGCTACGTCGAGGCGCACGGCACCGGCACGCCGCTCGGCGACCCGATCGAGGTCCAGGCGCTCACCCGTGCCTACCGGGCCCGTACCGCGGCGGTCGGCTTCTGCGCCCTCGGCTCGGTCAAGCCGAACATCGGCCACCTGGACACCTGCGCCGGGATGGCGGGTCTGATCAAGGCCGTCCTCGCGCTGCGCCACCGGGAGATCCCGCCGGTGACCCACCTGACCAGGCCCAATCCGGCCCTCGGCCTGGCCGGCAGCCCCTTCACGCTCCCGACCGAGGCATCGCACTGGCCCACCGGGGATGCCCCGCGCCGGGCCGGGGTCAGCGCGCTGGGCGTCGGCGGCACCAACGCCCACCTGATCCTGGAGGAGGCGCCGGCCGGCGCCCCCGCGGACGCCCCCGCCGCCCCCGACGGCGAACCGCCGGTCGCCCTGCTGCCGCTGTCGGCCCGCAGCCCGCAGGCGCTCACCGACCTCGCGGCCACCGTGCTCGACCGGCTGCGCGGCGAACACCCGCCCCGCCCGGCCGACCTGCTGCTCACCCTCGGCGCGGGCCGGCGCCCGCTGCGCCACCGGCTCGCCGTCACCGGCACCGGGCCCGCCGAACTCGCCGACGCGCTCGCCGGGTTCGTCGCCGGGCGGACCTCCGGCCCGGCGCACTCGGCGCGGGACGCCGGGCGCGGCACACCGGCCCCCGTCCTGCTCTACACCGGACAGGGCGCGCAGTACCGGGGCATGGCCGCCGGGCTGTACCGGGCGTACCCGGTGTTCCGGGAGGTGCTGGACACCTGTGACCGGCTGCACCGCGAGACCTGGGGGGAGTCCCTGCTACCCCCGCTCCTGGAGCCCGGCCCCGACGGCGGGGAGCAGCCGTGGACCACGGAGGCCGCGCAGCCCGCGCTGTTCGCGGTGCAGGCCGCGTACACCGCGCTCTGGGAGGAGTTCGGGCTGCGGCCGGCGGCGGTGGCGGGGCACAGCGCGGGCGAGTACGCGGCGGCCTACGCGGCCGGGGCCTTCTCGCTGGCCGACGGCCTCTTCCTGGCCGGGGTGCGCGGGCGGCTGATGCACCGTTCGACGGAGCCGGGGGCGATGACGGTGGCCACCGCGTCCGCCGAACGGCTCGGCGCGCTCGCCGAGTGGCTGCCCGGGGTGGACCTGGCCGTGGTGAACGGCGCCGGGCAGTGCGTCCTGGCCGGGCGGCCCGGGGACATCGCGGGAGCGGAGGCGGTGCTCGCCCTGGAGGGTGTCGGGACGGAACGGCTCGCCGCCGACCGGGCGTTCCACTCCCGGCTGATGGAGCCGATGCTGGAGGCGTTCCGGCGCCGGCTGGAGCAGATCACCCTCCGGCCGCTGCGGGTCCCGCTGGTGAGCAATCTGGACGGCGTGCCGCTGGCACCGGGCACGGTGCCCGGCCCCGACCACTTCGTCCGCCAGACCCGGGAGACCGCGCGCTTCGACCGGGTGCTCGCGACGCTCGACGGGCTCGGCCACGGGCTCTTCCTGGAGGTCGGTCCGCACCACACCCTGAGCGGGCTGGGCCGGCGCGAACTCGCGGGGGCGGTGTTCGTGCCGAGCGGACGCCGCGGTCGCCGCCCGGAGCGCCAACTGCTCGCCGCACTGGGCACGCTGTGGACCCACGGGGTGCCGGTGGACTGGGCGGCGGCCGCCGCCGCCCGGCGGTGGCCGGACGGGCCCGCGCGGCGCGTCCCGCTGCCGGGCCGGCCGTTCCACCGTACCTACCACTGGTTCACCGCGCCCGGCGCCGAAGACACGGCCGACGCCTCGACCGCATCGCCGCCCGCGACCGCGACCCGGCCCGTACCGCCGCCGGGGCCCGCGCCGCTGTCGGGTTCCGTACCGCTGACCGTGGCCGGGGCCCGTCCCGGGCCGGCGGCCCCGCCCGTAGCCGAACGCACCGTCCTGGAGGAGCCCGTCATGACCGACACCCCCGCGCCGGACCCGCTGGAGCAGGCGGCCGCCCTGGTCCTGGGCCGGGTCGTCGCGCAGACCGCGCGTCAGCTCGGCGTGGCGGAGGAGGCGGTGGGCGCCGAGGACCCCTTCTTCGACCTCGGGGCCGACTCGCTGTCGATGATCAACATGATCCGGGACCTGGAGCGCGCCTTCGGGGTGCGGGTCCCGATGCGCGAGCTGTTCGAGGACGCGGACACCCCGGCGCGGCTGGCCGGGCTGATCGCCGGGCGGATGAGCGCCGAGGCGCTGGCCGGCCTGGTGCCCGCGCCGACGGCGGCGGCTCCGGAAGCGGTGCCCGCGCCGGTACGGGAGCCCCTGGCGGTGGCACCGGCCGCGCCCGCGCCGACGCCCGGACAGCCGGCGCCCACCCCGGCCCCCGCCACCCCGGCCCCCGTCGCTGCGGCTCCCGTCACCCCGCTGGCGGCCGCCACTCCCGACGGGGCCGGCGCGGTGATCGAACGCCAGCTCGCCCTGATGGGCCAGTTCTCCCAGCTGATGGCCGACCAGCTCGCCCTGCTCGCCGGCACCCCCGCCACGCCCGCCACGCCCGCCACGTCCGCCACGTCCGCCACGCCGACCGCGCCCGCTTTGCCCACCGCCGCAGCCGCCGCCGTCACGGTCGCACCGGAACTCCCCGCCACACCGGCCCGGCCGGCCACCCAATCGCAAGCACAGGTGCACGGCCCGCGCGTCACGGTCGCCCGGGACTCCGGGATGGCCGGCGGCGGCCTGACCGGCGAACAGCGCCGCCACCTCGACGAGTTGGTCGAACGCTTCACCGCCCGCACCGCCGCCTCCAAGGCGCTCACCCAACGCCACCGGCGGGTGCTCGCGGACAGCCGGGCCGTGGTCGGTTTCCGTTCGGCCACCAAGGAGATGCTCTACCCGCTCGCCGCCCGCCGGGCGCAGGGCTCCCGGCTGGAGGACGTCGACGGCAACTCCTACGTCGACATCACGATGGGTTTCGGCGTGCTGCTCTTCGGCCACGAGCCCGCCTTCGTCCAGGAGGCCGTCCGCGAGCACCTGGCCGGCGGTCTGCGGCTGGGTCCGCGCGGCGCGGAGACCGGCGAGGCCGCCGAACTGCTCGCGGAGCTGACCGGCACCGAGCGGGTCGCGTTCGCCAACTCCGGGACGGAGGCCAACGCGGGGGCGATCCGGCTGGCCCGGGCGTACACCGGGCGGGACACCATCGTGATGTTCGAGGGCTCGTACCACGGGCACTTCGACCACACGCTGGGCCGCCCGGTGGGCCACGGGGCCGAGCGCGAGACGGTCCCGGTGTCGATCGGCATCCCCGGCAGCGCGGTCGCCGACCTGGTCGTGCTGCCGTACGGGGAGCCGGAGAGCCTGCGGGTCATCGACGAGCTGGGCGACCGGATCGCCGCCGTGCTCGTCGAACCGGTGCAGAGCCGCCACCCCTCCCGCCAGCCCGCCGAGTTCGTCCGGGGGCTGCGCGAACTGACCGCCCGCCGCGGCATCGTGCTGATCTTCGACGAGATGCTCACCGGCTTCCGGCCGCACCTGCGCGGCGCCCGCGGGTTCTGGGGCGTGGAACCCGACCTCTCGACGTACGGCAAGGTCCTCGGCGGCGGCTTCCCGATCGGCGCCATCGCCGGGCGGGCGGCCGTGATGGACGGCATCGACGGCGGCTTCTGGCAGTACGGGGACGCCAGTCACCCGCCGAACGACACCACCTTCTTCGGCGGCACCTACATCCAGCACCCGCTGTCGATGGCCGCCTGCCGCGCCGTGCTGCGGCACTTCAAGGAGCAGGGGCCGGGCCTTCAGGAGCGGCTGAACGCCCGGACCGGGGAGCTGGCAACCACCCTCAACGGCTTCTTCGAGGAGGAGGAGTTCCCGCTCCGGCTGGCGCACTTCGGCTCGCTCTTCCGCTTCGAGCCGCGTGCCGACATGGAGCTGCTCTTCCACCACCTGCTGGTGAAGGGGGTCTACGTCTGGGAGTGGCGCAACTTCTTCCTCTCCACCGCGCACTCCGACGGCGACGTGGAGTTCGTGGCCGACGCCGTCCGCTCCTCCCTGCGGGACATGCGGCGCGGCGGCTTCTTCCCCTCGACGCGCGGGGTGGCCGTGCCGTCCGTACCCGCCCCGCGCCTCGAACTGCCCGCGCCCGCGCCCGTCCCCACCCCCGTCCGCGCGCCAGCCCCCGCGCCGGCCGGTGACCCGGACCGCGAGGTCGACTTCAGCCTCTCCTTCTTCGGCGACTACCCGCTCGACACCCGGCCCGAGGACCGCTACCGGATCGTCCTGGAGAGCGCCCGGTTCGCCGACCGCAACGGCTTCCACGCCGTCTGGCTGCCCGAGCGGCACTTCCACTCCTTCGGCGGCATCTTCCCCAACCCCTCGGTGCTGGCCGCCGCGCTGGCCCGGGAGACCGAGCGCGTCCGGCTGAACGCGGGCTGCGCCGTGCTGCCGCTGCACCACCCGGTCCGGGTCGCCGAGGAGTGGTCGGTGGTCGACAACCTGTCCGGCGGGCGGGTCGGCCTGGGCTGCGCCAGCGGCTGGCACCCCAACGACTTCCTGTTCTTCCCCGACCGCTACGGCACCCACAAGGAGCTGATGCACCGACAGGTCGACACCATCCGGGCGCTGTGGCGCGGCGAGCCCTACCGGGGCCGCAACGGCAACGGCGAGGAGATCGAGGTGCACCTGCACCCGCGCCCGCTCCAGGAGCTGCCGCCGATGTACACGGCGATCGTCGGCAACCCGGACAGCTTCCGCGAGGCCGCCCGCCACGACCTCGGCGTGATCACCAACCTGATGACCCAGAGCGTCGAGGAGCTGGCCGCCAACGTCGCCCTCTACCGGCGCACCCGGGCGGAGCACGGCCTGGACCCCGAGGCCGGGCGCGTGGTGGTGCTGGTGCACAGCTACCTCGGCGCCGACCTCGCCACCGCCCGCGAGCAGGCCTACCGCCCGTTCTGCGGCTACCTGCGCTCCTCGCTCTCGCTCTTCGGGCAGGTCGCCAACAGCCTCGGCCTCACCCTGGACTACGAGAACACCCCGGAGGAGGACCTGGAGTTCGTCCTGGAGCGCGCCTACGAGCGGTACTGCGCCTCGCGCGCGCTGATCGGCACCCCGGAGAGCGTGCGGACCGTCCTGGACTCGCTGCGCGCCGCCGGCGCCGACGAGATCGCCGCCTTCGTCGACTTCGGCCTCTCGCCCGAGCTGGTCGCCGCCGGCCTGCCGTACCTGGACGAGCTGCGCCGCACCGCCCAGCGGCCCCGCGAACGGCGCGCGCCGCTGTCGTACGCCCAGCAGCGGATGTGGTTCCTGCACCGGATGCTGCCCGACAGCTCCCGGTACAACGAGGTCAAGGCCATCGCGCTGGACGGGCCGCTCGACCACCGCGCGCTGGCCGGCGCCCTGCACGCCCTGGCCGAACGGCACCCGGCACTGCGCACCGTCTTCCGCGAGCAGGACGGCGAGCCGTACCAGGTGGTGCTGCCCGCCTCCGGTGCGCCGCTCCCGGTCGAGGACGCCCCGCCGGGGCGGGACCGGGAGGAGGCCGTCCGCGCGCTGGTCGCCGAGGAGGGCGCCCACCGCTTCGACCTGGCCACCGGCCCGCTGCTGCGCACCCGGCTGCTGCGGCTGGCCGAGGAACGCCATGTGCTCGTCCTCGCCATGCACCACATCGTCATCGACACCCTCTCCGCCGTGGTGATCACCCGCGAGCTGGGCGAGCTCTACCGGGCCGCGCGGTCGGACCGCCGCCCCGAACTGCCGCACCTGCCCACCGACTACGCCGCGTTCGCGGCCCAGGAGCGGGCCCTGGTGGCCGAGGGCGCGCACGCCGCGAGCCTGGCGCACTGGCGCGAGGTCCTCGGCGGCGAGCTGCCGGTGCTGGCGCTGCCCACCGACCGGCCGCGCCCGGCCCTGCCGGACGGCCGGGGCCGCGCCTTCGTCCGCCTGCTCGACGGCGAACTCTCCGCCCGGGTAAGGGAGCTGGCCCGTTCCCGGCGCTCCACCCTGTTCATGGTGCTGCTCACCGCGTTCGCCGGCGTGCTGCACCGCTTCAGTGGCCAGGACGAGCTCGTGCTCGGCACCCCCGTCGCCAACCGCGAGGAGGGCACCGAAGACCTGGTCGGCTTCTTCGTCAACACGCTCGCCCTGCGCCTCGACCTGTCCGGGGAGCCCGACTTCGAACGGCTGCTCGCCCGGGTGCGGACCACCGCACTGGACGCCTACGAGCACCAGCGGCTCCCGTTCGAAGTCCTGGTGCAGGAGCTGAACCCGGCCCGCGACACCAGCCGCAACCCGCTCTTCCAGGTGATGGTGGAGTTCGAGAACCACGCGCTGTTCGAGCTCGACCTGCCCGGCATCGAGGCCCGGCCGCTGGACGACGTCGTCGACAAGTCCGGCTTCGACCTCACCCTGTTCCTCACCAACCTGCCGGAGGGCATCCGCTGCCACGTCGAGTACGCCACCGCGCTCTTCGACCGGGAGAGCGTCGAGCGCCTGCTGACCGCCTTCGAGCAGCTGCTGGCCGCCGCCGTCGCCGACCCCGCCCGCCCGGTGGCCGAGCTGCTGCCCGGCGGCCGCGAGGTGGCCACCCCGGCCCTGCCCGGCACCCCGTCGCTGCGCGAACGGCTGGCCCGCACGGCGGCCGCGCACGCCGACCGCACCGCCGTCCTCACCCCGGACGGCACCCCGGTCACCTACCGCGAGATCACCGACCGGGCCGAGCGGCTGGCGGCGCTGCTGGCCGCCGCCGGGGTCACCGCCGGCACCCCCGTCGCCACCCTGCTGCCGCGCTCCGCCGACCAGGTCGCCGCGCTGCTCGCGGTCGTCCGCCTGGGCGCCGTCCACGTACCGGTCGACCCGGTGCACGGCGCCGAGCGCTGCCGGCTGATCGCCGCCGACAGCGGCGCGCCCGTCCTGCTCACCCGCACCGGCACCGACCGGCTCGGCATCGCCCTGCCCGCCGTCCTGGCCGACGACGAGAGCGCGGTGCCGCCGGCACCCGCCGCCGTCGACCCCGATCCCGAGTCACCCGCCTACTGCCTCTACACCTCCGGCACCACCGGCCGGCCCAAGGGCGTCGTGATGCCCTACCGCGGCCTGCGGTCCCTGGTCGACTGGAACACCGACCAGCACGGCCCGCTGCGCACCCTGCAGTACGCCTCCTGCGGGTTCGACGTCTGCGTCCAGGAGACCCTCACCGCCCTCGCCGGCGGCGGCACCCTCGTCCTCGTCGACGAGGCGACCCGCTACGACGCCCGGGCGCTGGCCGACCACCTCCGGCGCACCCGCACCGAACGCATCCACCTCCCGCACACCACCCTGACCGGCCTGCTCGGCGCCCTGGCCGAGGCCCCGGTGCCCGACCTGCGCGAAATCGTCTCCGGCGGCGAGCAGTTGCTGCTCACCCCGGCGCTGCGCGCCTTCCTGCGGGAGAACCCGCGGTGCCGGCTGTTCAACCACTACGGGCCGACCGAGACCCATGCGATGACCAGCGTCGAACTCTCCGCTGACGGCCCCGACCACGCCCCGGTCGGCCGCCCCGTCCCCGGCAGCCGCGTCCAGCTGCTCGACCCGCACGGCCGGCCGGTGCCGGAGGGCGCGGTCGGCGAGATCCACGTGCTCGGCGACCAGGTCGGCCTCGGCTACCTGAACCGCCCCGAGGAGACCGCCGCCGCCTTCGTCCGCACCCCGCAGGGCCTGCGCTACCGCACCGGCGACCTGGGCCGGCTGCGGCCCGACGGCACGCTGGAGCTCCTCGGCCGGATCGACGAGCAGGTGAAGATCCGCGGCTACCGGATCGAACCAGGGGAGGTGGAGAACGTGCTGCGCGCCGTCCCCGGGGTGCGGCAGGCCGCCGTCGCCGCGCACCACGGCCCGCAGGGCTCCGCGCTCGCCGCGTACGTCGTGCTCGCACCCGAAGCCCCCGGCGCCGCCGAAGCCTCCGAAGACCCCGAAGACCCCGAAGACCCCGAGGCTCCGGCCGCTCTGCCAGCTCCGGCAGCTCCGGCAGCTCCCGACGCGGCCGCCGCCCTCGCCCGGGTGCGCGACGAGCTCGCCGACCGGCTGCCCGAGCACATGGTGCCCCGGCTCTGGGCGCGCGTCACCCACGTGCCGCTGACCCGCAACGGCAAGCTGGACCGCGCCGCACTGCCCCCGGCCGTGCCGATCGGTGCCGACGCGGACACCGCCCCCGCCACCGAGCTGGAGCAGCGCCTCCAACAGCTCTGGGCGAAGGAGCTGGACGTCCCCGCCCCGGGCGTGGAGACCTCGTTCTTCGATCTGGGCGGGCACTCGCTGGCCGCCACCCGGCTGCTCAACCTGGTCCGCGAGGAGACCGGCCTGGAGATCGGCATCCTCGACTTCTTCCGCCGGCCCACCATCCGCGGCATGGCCGACCGCGCCCGCGCCGCCGCACCGGCCGAGACCTTCGAGCGAGGGACGCTGTGACCGCCGTGCCCACCGGACCGACCGCGCCCGCCGTGCCCGCGCCGACCGAGGACTGGCAGCGGCTCGTCCGGCTGTTGGACGAGCGGGAGGTCGTCCTCTCCACCGAGGGGGACCGGCTCGACTACCTCGCCCCGCCCGGAGCGATGGACGCCCCGCTCGTCGCCCTCGTGAAGGCCGAACGGCCCCGGCTGCTCGCCACCCTGACCGGCGGCGGCGCCGCCGAGGCCGCCGCACCGGCCGGCATCGCCCAGGCCCGGATGCACCGCAGCCACGGCCGGGTGGCCGACCCGAGCCTGTGGAACATCACCCAGCGGATCACCCTGCGCGGGCCGCTCGACCCCGCCCGCCTGCAACGGGCCCTGACCGCGCTGACCGCCCGCCACCGCAGCGTGCGCACCCGGTACGCGCCCTCCGACCTCGGGCTGCTCCAGCAGGTCCTGCCCGCGCCCGACAGCCTGCCGCTGCCGGTCGCCGCGGTGGGCGGCGGCGCGGAGGCGGTGGCCGCCGCCACCCGCGAGGAGGCCGCCACCCCGTTCGACCTCGCCGCCCCGCCCCTGCTCCGGGCCCGGTTGCTCCGGCTGGGCCCCGAGCACCACATCCTGCTGCTGACGATCCATCACATCGTGCTGGACGGCTGGTCCCTGGCCACCCTGCTGGCCGATCTCGGCACGCTGTACGGGGACCACCGGGCCGACCTGCCCGAGCCGGGATCGATGATCGGACACGCCTGCTGGGAACGGACGGTGGTGACCCGGGAGGCGGTGCGCCGGGCCACCGCCCGGTACGCCGAGCGGCTGGCCGGGCTGCCGCTCACGGTGCCGCTGCCCACCGACCGGCCCCGGCCCGAACGGCGGTCCGGGCACGGCGGCGTGCTGCCCTTCACGCTCACCCCCGAGCTCACCGCGGCGCTGAACCGGTGCGCGGCCCGCCGCTCCACCACCCCGGCGGCCGTGGTGCTGGCCGCCGTGGGCGATCTGCTGGGCGAACTCACCGGCGCCGACGAGACCTTGGTGATGCTCTCGACCGCCAACCGGCGGCGCCGCGAGCACGAGCGGCTGGTCGGGCTGCTCACCACCAACCTGCCGGTCCGGCTGCCGAGCCGCGCGCCGGGCGGGTTCGCCGGGCTGGTCGACCGGGCCGGCGAGGCCCTGGCCACCACGCTCGACCAGGCGGACGTCCCGTTCGGCCTGGTCACGGAGGAGCTGCGGGCGCGCGGGCTGGCGCTCCCGCCGTCCTTCCCCCAGGTACTGCTGGCCGTGCAGACCACCCCGGCGCCGGTCCTGGAGCTGACCGGCCTGGACGTCGTGGTCGAGGACGTCCCGGGCAGCGGCGCCCGCTCGGACCTGCTGCTGATGCTCACCCCCGAGGGGAGCGGCCTGGCGGGCCTGGCCGAGTACGACGCCGACCTCTTCGACGAGGCCACCGTCCGGGGCTGGCTGGACCGGCTGGTGCGGCGGCTGGCCGAGCAGGTGCCGCCGCTGGCGTGACCTTCCCCCCGGGTCGGGCCCCCGGGGCCCGGTGCCTGGGCGTGACCCCGGAGCCGACCCCCAAGCGCCCGTCAGGCGCGCAGGAAGGCCTCCAGGGCGGTCGCCAGCGCCACCGGCACCTCGTGCATCGGGTAGTGCCCGGAGTTGGCCAGGACCTCCAGGTCCGCGTTCGGGTAGTGCGCCAGCCAGGTGCCGCGCATCAACTCCGCGGACAGCGCGAGGTCGTGCTCACCGACGAACACCTTGACCGGCAGGGTGCTGCCGGCGATCCGCGCCGCGAAGTCCTGGGTGGTCCAGTCGTCGAGGTAGCCGGCGACGGCCTCCGGGCTGGAGCCGGCCACCGAGCGGGCCGTCATCGCGTCCAGCCAGCGGCCGCAGGCGCGGTGCCCGGTCACCAGGTCCAGGATGGCCCGCCGGTTGGCGGGCTGCCGCGGGGCGTGGTGGAACAGGTCGTACGCGTCACCCTCCAGCGGATAGGCGCTCGCGGGCACCGGGGCCAGCCCCACCAGCTTGCGCACCCGGTCCGGCGCCTCGGCCAGGACGCGCTGCGCCGCCTTGCCGCCCATCGAGTGCCCGACCACGGAGAAGGTGTCCCAGCCCAGCTGGTCGGTCAGGGCCAGCGCGTCCGAGGCGATCTCCGCCAGGGTGAACTCGCCCTCCACGTCGCGCCGTTCGCCATAGCCCCGGTAGTCGAGGAAGGCGTAGCCGAAGGCGTCCGGGTCCAGGTGGTCGAGGAACGCGCCCCAACCCGCGCTGGTGCCGAACCAGTCGTGCAGGACGAGCACCTTGTGCTCGCCGGTACCGATGGTGCGGTGACTGATCGTCATGGCGGCGCTCCCGTTCGCGATGGTCTGCCGCTCTCCTCCCCCGGCCCGCCGGTCACCAACCCCACCGGCCACCGACGCCACGGCGCCCACCGCGGGAGCCGGGGCGCCCGGCCCCCGCGGGTCCTCAGGCGGGCAGCTGCTGGCGGTAGGCGTCCAGTGCGGGCGCGGTGGTGGTGGCGAGGAACTCCGTGACGGTGTACTCCGCCAGACCGGCCAGGCTGAACGGGTCGGTCCGGACGATCTCCTCGACGACCGACCGGTCCGGGGCCACGGCGATGATCACGCCGCCGTCGCGGGGCTCCTTGCGGCCCGAGGCGAGGAAGGTCCCGGCCTCGTAGTGCTCCTTCAGCCACTCCACGTGCCGCGGGAGCACGGCGTCGATACGGTCCAGGGGCGCGGTGTAGGTCAACTCCAGAACGAACATGCGTCCAGGCTAGTCCTCCCTCCCGACGGGGTGTCAGCGGGGCGGCGGTCCGGAGATTTTGCCGAACGGTCGACCAACGCGCCCCGCGTCCCGGATAGCGTGCGGGCATCCCCGTGATCACGGGCGCGGCCGGACCGCGCCGGAAGAGGTGTGCCATGAACCGGATCGACGTCCCCGCGACCGCCGCCGCACTGCCCGGGGCCTGGCGCTCGCGCGTCCTCGGCCGAATCGGCACGGCCGCCGTCAAGGTGCTGCGGATGGACGAGCTGCCGCTGGCCGAGGAGCGGCACCCGCACGCCGAGGCGCTGCTCGTCCTGGACGGCCGGCTGGACCTGCTGGTCGCCGGCACGGCCGTCCCGCTCGGCCCCGGAGAGCTGTACGTGGTGGCGGCCGGGGTCCCGCACGCCGTGGCCCCGGGCAGCCGGGGCACGCTGGTGATCGTCGAGGTGGACGAGGACGGCGCCGGACCGGCCTGAGCCCGCCGTCCGGACAGCCCGCGCCCCGTTCACGCCGTCAACGGCGCAGGGGACTGCCCGGAGACGGGGCGACTGCGGTACAACTGCGCTGATATGACGATTGATCGGAGATATCTGCCATGAGCAAGTCAGCTCTGCCCCGCCGCGGTCTGCTCGTCGGCGCGGCGGCCACGGTCATCGGCTGGAACACCGCCGGCCGCAGCTGGGCCGTCGCCGCCGGCCAGGGCGCCCCCACCGACGGCCCGGCCACGGCGGACGCGGTGGCCGCACTGCCCCGGCTGGACGGCAGCCTGGTCACCGACCCCGCCACGCTCACCCGGTTCACCGGTGACTTCGGGCACCTGGTGACCGCCGCGCCCCGGGCCGTACTTCGGCCGGGCTCGGTGCGCGACATCACCGAGGTCGTCGGCTTCGCCCACCGCCACCGGATCCCGGTCGCCATGAACGGCCAGAGCGGCGGCGGCGACCCCGCGGAGCTGGAGTCGCACTCCAGCTACGGCCAGGCGACCGCACCCGGCGGCATCGCCGTCGACGCGCGGGGCCTGGACCGGATCCTCTCCCTCACCCCCGGCCGGGCCGTGGTGGAGGCCGGCGTCACCTGGGCGCAGCTCACCGACGCCGCCCTCGCCCAGGGCTGGATGCCGCCCTGTCTGACGGACTACCTGCACCTCTCCGTCGGCGGCACGCTCAGCGTGGGCGGGATCGGCTCCGCCGTGCAGCGCCACGGCCTACAGGTGGACACCGTCGAGTCGGTCGACGTGGTCACCGGTACCGGCCGGCTGCTGACCGCCTCCGCCACCACCAACCGTCAGCTGTTCGAGGCCGTCCTGGCCGGCGGCGGACAGGCCGGGATCATCGTCCGCGCCACGCTGCGGCTCGTCCCGGCCCGCCGGCGCGCCCTGGTGTTCAGCCTGTTCTACGACGACCTCGCCGCCTACCTCGGTGACCAGGAGCGGCTGATGGCCGAGCGCCGCTTCGACCTCCAGGCGGGTGAGGCGGTACTCGACGCCGCGGCCGGCACCTGGCGGTACAAGATCGAGACGGTCGCCCACTACGACGGCGCCACGCCACCGGACCGGGACGCCCTGCTGCGCGGGCTGCGCTGCCTCCCGGGCGAGACCACCGTCGTCGACCAGAGCGCCCGCGACTACGCCTTCCGGGTCGACGGCTTCGCCGGCTACCTCAAGGCCGCCGGCCTCTGGACCCAGCCCAAGGCCTGGCTCAGCGTCTTCCTGCCCGCCTCCACCGCGGCCGCCTTCGTCCGCGAGGCCACCGCGTCGCTCACCCCCGCGGACCTCGGCGCCGGGCTCCTCCTGCTCTACCCCTACCGCACCGCCGCCCTGACCCGCCCGATGGCCGTGATGCCGGACGCACCGGTCGGCTGGCACTTCGACCTGCTCTCCTTCCCCGCCCCCGGCGCCGACACCACCGCCATGCTCCGCCGCAACCGTCGCCTCTACGACCGGGCCGTCGCCCTGGGCGGCAAGCGCTACCTGATCGGCGCCGTCCCCGGCATGACGCCGACGGACTGGCGCCGTCACTACGGCTCCCGCTGGGCGGCCGCCGTCGCGGCGAAGCGCCGCTACGACCCGGCCGGCATCCTCACCCCCGGCCAGGGCATCCACACCTGATCCGCCGCAGGCCCGCCCCGCCCCCGCGGCGGGCGGGGCGGGCCTGCGGGGAGGCACGGTGAAAATCGGTTCGGATCGGCGTGCGCCCGTGAGAGTGTCGACGGGGAAGGAGTGCGAGCGCGTGGAAGCGGCCTGACGGTGCGTCACCCGAGCGAGTCGTGAGCGGACGGAGCGCCGCGGCCGGCCCGGGCCGACAGCCGGTCGGCCGAGGCGGCGACACCGGCGGACGGAACGAGGGACGAACCCGATGGAAGCTGCACGCGTGATCGCCCTCGTGGCCGCGACGATCACCACCGGACTGAGCGCGGGGCTGTTCTACGCCTACGCCTGCTCGGTGATGCCGGGGCTGCGCACGACGGAGGACCGTACGTTCATCGACGTGATGCAGCGCATCAACGTGGCCATCCTCAACGGCTGGTTCCTGGTCGGGTTCGTCGGTGCGCTGGTCTGCACGGCGGTGGCGGTGGCACTGCACCTGCCGTCGGACGGTCACGACGTCCTGCCGGCCGCCGTCGCGGCCCTGGTCTGCTACACGGCGGCGCTCGCGGTGACCCGTAAGATCAACGTCCCGCTGAACGACGCGCTGGCCGCCGCCGGGGAGCCCGGGCGGATCCCGGAGCCCGCCGCGGTGCGCGAGCGGTTCGAGGCGCGCTGGGTGCACTGGAACATAGCCCGGGCGCTGCTCTGCACGGCGGCCCTCGGATGCCTCTGCTGGGCGCTGGTGCTGCACGGCAACGCGAGCGGCTGAGCCCCGCCGGCGCCGGGCGGGGCTCAGCGCGCGGCCGGCGGCCTCGGCGGGTTGTTGCGCAGCGGAGCGATCTCGCGGTCCAGCGTGGCGACATCCATCGCTATCCGCCGGGCGATGTCGCGCGGACCCGCCTCGGCCGGCAGCCGACGGCTCCAGGAACGGGCCCGGGCCGGGCCGTCGTGCGCCATGTGGAAGTTCAGCCGCAGCCCGCCGCCCAGATCGACCAGGCTGATCAGGAAGTGGATGTCGGACAGGTCGATGGTGACGTCGTTGCCGATGCAGGAACAGCCGACCAGATCGCCGATCTCCTCCTCCGCGAGGTACTTGGCGAGCTGGACGGCCTTCCCCTCGACACGGAACGGTCGCAGTACGGGATCCACGCTGGCTGTCGCCTCTTCCCCGGTGTTCGCTGGACTCCTGCCGTTGCCGACATGATTCTAGAACCGTCCTTGGAGTCCAAGTCACCGGCATCACAACGGACTTGGCCAGACAGCACGAGGGGGCGCAGGGGCGCACCACGGCGGAGGGGCGGCGAGCCGCCTGCGCGGTGCGGTCCGCCGGCTACCGCGTCTCGTGCTCCTTCCGCGCCGTCGCGGGCTCCCGGCGTCCCGCCCGCTGCCGCCACAGCAGCGGCAGGGCCGGCGCCGCCACCACCGCGAGCAGGCCGGCCAGGCCGATCGCGCGGCCGGCGCCGATCGCCTGGACGTCGCGGAAGGCCGCGGTGATGGCGTCCGCCGTGGCCTGGTCGACCGAGGAGAGGATCTGGTCGGCGAGCTTGGAGTCCGTGACCGCGTTCCCCAGTTGCTGGGCGTCGTCCTCCGAGAGCCCGGCCGCCCGCGCCCGGCTGATCGCCTGGTCGGTCTCCACCGCCTGCTGGACCGCGACCGTCACGGCCACCCCGAAGGCGCCGCCCAGCATGCTGGTGACCTTGAACATCCCGGAGGCCGTCCCGGCCAGCTCCTCCGGCGGCCCGGCGACCGCGGTGTCGGACAGCGGGACGGACATCAGGCCGAGACCGGCGCCGAGCACCAGCAGCCCGGTGGCCAGGACGGCGTAGTGGTAGGTGTCGCCGATCACGGCGGTCACCAGGGTGCCGATGCCCAGCAGGAACAGGCCGACGACCACCGGGAGCCGTGCCCCCCGCCGGGCCGCCACCCGGCCGCCGAACGGGTTGAACAGCAGGATGGTCACGGTGGACGGCAGCAACAGCAGCCCGGCCGCGACCGGACCGTAGCCGCGGACCTCCTGGAGGTAGAGCGTGAGCAGGAAGCTCACCCCGGCGAAGACGATGTTCATCACGGAGTTCGCCGCGAGCGCCCCGTCGAACGGCCGGGAGGCGAACAGCCGCAGGTCGAGCAGCGGATCCCGGACCCGCCGTTCCACCAGCACGAACAGCGCCGCGAGCAGTACCGACGCGACCAGCAGAGCGATGATCACCGGGTCGGTGAAGCCGTCCTCCTGACCGGCCGTGCACCCGTAGAGCAGGCAGAACGCGGCCGCGGCGCTGATCACCAGGCCGGTGAGGTCGATGTGCCGGGTGGCGTTCGGGTCGGTGGACTCCACGGCCGACCGGCGCACCAGCCACCAGGCGATCACCGCCAGCGGGGCGTTGATCCAGAAGGTCGACCGCCAGCCGGCCAGGCCGGTCAGCACGCCGCCGACGGCCGGCCCGGCGGCCTGGCCGACCCAGGCCACCGCCATCCAGGCCCCGAACGCCCGGGGCTGCTCGCTCGCCGGGAACATCGGCGGGATCAGCGCCAGCGTCGCGGGCAGGATCAGCGCGGCGCCGAAGCCCATCGCGGCCCGCCCGGCGATCATCCCGGTCACCCCCGGCGTGAACGCCGTCAGCAAGGAGATCACGCCCAGCAGCACCAGGCCGGTCTCCAGCATGCGCTTGCGCCCGAACACGTCGCCCAGCTTCCCGGCCGCGAGCACCAGCGCACCGGTGGAGAGGCTGAAGGCGTTGTTGGCCCACTGCAGGGCGGGCAGCGAGACCGACAGTTCGTCCGAGATCGTCGGCACGGCGACCCCGAAGTCGGCGAACGACAGCCAGACCATGCCGGCCGCGACGCACATCCCGGTCATCGCGGTCCACCGCTGCGGGGAGTACCCGCCGTCCGGCTCCCCGGACGTTCCGGCCATGGGTCCGCTCCCTCCTGCGCCCGGCCCCGTGCCGAACGGACCTGCCCACTATCCGGGCCCGCCCGGCACCGGGCCGGTGGCACACGCCGCGCGTCCCCTGAACGGCCCCGTCGGCGTGGCCCTGCCCCGAGGCGCGCGGTCAGCCCCGTCACCGTGGCCCGGCCCCGAGGCGGTCAGCCCCGGGCCCGGTGCTCGTACTGGTAGGGCGTCATGGTGGTCAGGACGGCGAAGCCGAGCCGCTCCAGGATCGGGCGGCTCTGGTCGGAGGCGTCGACCCGCAGGTACTCGTAGCCGAGACCGGCGGCGATCCGGGCCCGGTGCGCCACCAGCGCGCGGTAGACGCCGCGGCCGCGCCAGGCCGCCAGCGTCCCGCCGCCCCAGAGCCCCGCGAAGCCCGTTCCGGGGTACAGCTCCATCCGGGACGCGCACACCGGAACCTCCCGGCCCTCGTGGTGGGCGATCGCGAGGTGCACCTTCAAGGTGTCCGGGCTCTCGGTGAGCTGGGCCAGGATGCGGCGGCCGAGCCGGGTGCCGTCGGTGCCGAAGGCCTCCTCGTGGACGGCGACCACCTGGGCCACGCCCGCCTCGTCGGTGACCTCGCGCAGCTCGATGCCGGCCGGCTCCGCCGTGTCCGCCATCCGGCGGGTGAGGTCGCCGAGCTCGGCGACCATCAGGGTCTCCGGCTCCTCCGGGGTGAAGCCGGCGGCGGTGAGGCGCTCGCCGAGGTCGGCCGGGCGGTCGTGGCCGTACACGGTCCACTCGAAGTCCTGGCCGAGACCGGCGTAGTGACGGACCTGCTCGGCGATCACGGCGTCGGCGCCGGTGGGGTCGAGGTCGGACCAGACGATGCCGTTCCAGACGCTCTCGGGACCGCTCTGGCGCACGATCCCCGGGGACTGCACGATGCGCGCGGCCGAGGTCTCGCGCGAGATGCCTCGGCGCATCCGGGAGTCGACGAGGGCCAGCAAGGTGTCGTGATCGGTAGTCATCCGGGCACTCCATCATCCCGGTGAGCTGCGGGGCAATCGGAATTCCGGCGGGTGGCCGGTGGACGGTGGACGGCCGGGGTCGGCCCTCCTCGCCCCGGGTGCCCCGGCCGCCCTCGGTCAGCGCCGGGTCGCGGTCACCACGGTCGCGTCGCGGTCCTCGCACGAGGCGACCGCCCCGTCCAGCCCGGCCGCGCCGACCACGGCGAGGGCCGCGGGCACCTGGCGCTCACTGGTCTCGAAGAACAGCGCCCCGCCCGGGGCCAGCCAGTGCGGCGCCTCCCCCACCACCCGGCGCAGCACGTCCAGCCCGTCCGCGCCGCCGTCCAGGGCCGGGCGCGCCTCGTGCACCCGGGCCTCGGCGGGGAGCAGCGCGATGTCGGCGGTCGGTACGTAGGGCACGTTCGCCAGCAACACGTCGACCCGGCCGCGTAGTTCGACGGGCAGCGGATCGAACAGGTCGCCCTCGAACACCCGGCCGCCGGCGCCCGCCAGGTTGCGGCGGGCGCACCGGACGGCGGCCGCGTCGACGTCCGCCGCGTACACCTCGACCGGGTGGGCGGCCGCCGCCGCGAGGGCGGCGGCCAGCGCGCCGCTCCCGCAGCAGAGGTCCACCACCAGGGTGTGCGCGGGCGTCAGCCCGAGCGCCGTCTCGACCAGGAACTCGCTGCGGCGCCGGGGCACGAAGACGCCCGCGTCGACGGAGATCCGCAGACCCCCGAACTCCGCCCAGCCGACCACGTGCTCCAGCGGGCGGCCCTGGGCGCGGGAGCGGACCATCGCCGCGAGTTCGGCGGGAGTGGCGGCGGCGTCGAGCAGGATGCGCGCCTCGTCCTCGGCGAAGACACAGCCGGCCGCCCGGAGGCGGGAGGTCACCGAGGAACGCAACAGTGCGGAAGAGAAGACAGACAACAGAAGAACCCCATCAAAGACACAGGCGAAAGATCAATCCGCCAGGACTCCCCGAGAGGGACCGCCGCCGAACCGGCAGAGCGCCACTACGCGCTCGGTGCCACGTCTTCACGGCTGTTCCCGGGGAGCACCCGCTCCGTCGTACCGGTAATGGGTCTCACCTCCCGAGGTCGTGGTTCTGTTCGGCGCCGCCACCCTACCGCACGCTCCGCACCCGGAAGGCATCGTGGCGAGGGGCCCTCACCCGGTGGCATCCAGGTCCGATGCGGTCCTCCGCCGCACCCGACAGGCCGCCGTTCGACGCCGTGCTGTGCGACATCGACGGCGTGCTCCGCTTCTTCGACCAGCACGAGGTGACCCGCCTCGAACGCGCCGCCGGGCTGGGGATGACGGGGCTGCTCCACCGCGAGCCCGAGGACCTGCGCCGGGCGCTCGCCCCGCTGTTCGACGGCCCGCGCGCCCCTGGCCGGTAGACCGTCGGCCGGGGCGCGGGCCTCGGGCCCCGGGCCTCGGGCGTCCGGCGGGGTGACCGGGCCTCAGGCGAGGTGGTCGGCGACCAGGGTGGCGAACTCCTCCGGGGTGAGGATCCGGATGCCGAGCTCCTCCGCCTTCGCCCGCTTGGAACCGGCCTTCTCCCCCGCGACCAGCAGGGTGGTCCGCTTGGAGACGGACGAGGAGGCCTTGCCGCCGGCCCGCTCGATCAGCTCGTTGACCGCGTTGCGCGAGAGCTCGGCCAGCGGACCGGTCATGGCTCCGGTGACGACGACGCTCTCACCGGTCAGCGGGCCGGCCACCGCACCACCGGCCACCGCACCGACCGCCGCCTCCCCCTCCGCGCCGTCGGCGGACGCGACGGGCGCGGTCGGGGTGGTGACTGCGGTACCCACCCCCAGGGCGGCCAGCCGGTCCAACAGCGGCGCCACCCCGGCGAGTTCGGTGACGATGACGGCGGCCTTCTCGGCGCCGATGCCGTCCACCCCGGCCAGCGCCTCGGCGTCGGCTGCGCGGATCGCCGCCATACTGCCGAAGTGTGCGGCGATCCGGCGCGACATCGTCCGGCCCGTGCCGCGGATCCCGAGCGCGCAGAACACCCGGTTGAGCGGCTGGGTACGGGCGGCCTCGATGGCGGCGAGCAGGTTGTCGGCGCTGGTGTCGCCCATCCGCTCCAGGGTGAGCAGTTGCTCCTTGGTGAGCGTGAAGAGGTCGGCGAGGTCGGCGACCAGCCCCGCCTCGACGAGCTGGACGGCGCGGGTGCCGCCGAGGCCCTCCACGTCGAGCTGGTCGCGCCCGGCGGCGTAGATGATCGAGGCGACGGCCTGGCAGGCCCGGCCGCGCACGCAGCGCCAGCGCTGCTCGGTGGTGTCGATGGCGTCACCGCAGCGCGGGCAGGTCTCGGGGAAGGCGATCGGCTGCTCGGCTCCGGTGCGCTGGTCCACCAGGGGGGCCTCGACGCGCGGGATGACGTCGCCCGCCCGGTAGACGAACACCTGGTCGCCGATCATCAGGCCCCGGCGCTCGATGTCGGCCGGATTGTGCAGGGTGGCGTAGGTGACGGTGACACCGTCGATGACCACCGGCTCCAGGACGGCGCGCGGCGCGATGATGCCCGTCCGGCCGACGTTCCACTCCACCCCCAGCAGCCGGGTGACCTTGTGCTGGGCCTGCAGCTTGCGGGCCACCGCCCAGCGCGGGGCGCGCGAGCCGGAGCCGGCCTGCTCCTGGTCGGCGGCGGAGTCCGCCTTGACCACGACGCCGTCGATGCCGAACGGCAGGGCGGCGCGCAGCGCGGCGATCTCGTCCACGCGCTGCCCGACCTCCTCGATCGTGGCGCAGCGCTGCGGGTGGGCCGCCGTGCTGGCGGCGGTGTTGGCGCCGAGAGCGGCGAGGCGCTCCAGCAGCTCGCCGTGCCCGAGGTCGGGCAGCCCGATGGCGCCGTAGGCGAAGAAGGTGAGTTCGACGCGGTAGGCGCGGTCCTTGGCCCGCAGGGTGCCGGCCGCGCCGCTGCGGGGGTGCGCGAACGGGGTGGCGCCGTGCTCGGTGCGGACGGCGTTGGCGTGGTCGAACTGCTCCTGGGTGAGCAGGACTTCGCCGCGCAGCTCGATGTCCAGGGGTTCGCCGAGCCGGGCGGGCAGGCCGAGCACCGCGTCGGCGGCGTGGGTGATGTCCTCGCCCGCGAGGCCGTCGCCGCGAGTCAGCACCTGGGTGAGGCGGCCTGCCTGGTAGCGGGCCGCGATCGCCAGGCCGTCCAGCTTCGGCTCGACGCACCAGCCGGCCACCGGCCGGCCCAGCCTGCGCTCCAGACCCTCGGCCCAGGACGCCAGCTCCTCGGCGGAGAACACGTTGTCGAGCGAGAGCATCGGCACCGAGTGCGGGACGTCCCCGACGACCGCGCCGCCGGCCACCTTGCCGGTCGGGGAGTCGGGGAGCACCTCCTGCGGGTGCTCGCGCTCGTACGCCTCGATGGCGCGCACCAGGGCGTCGTACTCGTCGTCGCCGAGCGGGGTGGCGCCGTCGGCGTAGTACGCCGCGGCGGCCCGCACCGCCGTGGAGACGGCGTCGGCGTAGGCGTCCGGGGAGGCCAGGGCAGCGGGAGAGGCCATGGTGGCTGCGTCCTTCATACCGCCATCATGGCTCCCGGCACTGACATTCGACCGCAGGGCCGTTCGACCGCCGGGCGCGGGTGTCTCCGGACGGCCGGGGGTGGCAGGTCGCCCCACCGGCCCACGGACCCTCGGCCGGTCCGCCCCGGCGACCGGGGCCGGGACGGCGTCCGCCGCGACCGGGGTCAGCCGGCCGGCGGCGCCGCGGTCCGGTAGGAGTCGACCGCCTCCGGGAGGACGAGGCAGGGCAGCAGCCAGTCCCAGAACGCCTGCAGCCGGCCGGCCAGCTCCTCCCGGCCGCGCGCCGCGCCGCCCAGCACCTCCAGTCCGCACGCGGCGGCCACCAGCAGGGACTCCGGACCGACCCCGCCCGCGCGTTCGCGCAGCTCACCCGCCCGGCGCGCGCCCGCCAGCAGCTCCCGGACGGCGCCCGCCCAGACACCCTGGAAGCCGCGGACCCCGGCGACCGGTCCGTGCTCGCCCTGCCAGGCCCCGTCCTCGCGGCCCAGCCGGAACGCCGCCCGGACCACCGGATCCGACTCCAGCGAGGCCACCAGCCAGTAGCCCGCGTCGATCAGAGCCTGGACGGACGTGGATTCCGTCCGCAGCGCGCAGCAGGCCTCCCGTAGCGCCCGCTCGGCGTGCTCCACCACGGCCCGCGCCAGCTCCTCCTTCGAGCTGAAGTGGAAGTAGAGCGCGCCCTTCGTCACCCCCGCCGCCGAGGCGATGTCCGCGAGCGTCGCGCCCGCGTAGCCGGACCGGTCGAACAGCTCCGCTCCCGCCGCGACCAGACGCCCGCGCGTCCGCTCCGATCTCTCCTGCACCAACCGGCCCTCCATTCCGCCCGCCCGCACCACGCCGGGACCGACCCGGCGACCGCCGCCGTCCGTCACCCGTTCCGCGGGAGCCGGCCAGGTCCGCGCCGGACCGTCGTCGCGCCGCCGGTGGGACGTCCCCGCCCCACCGCGACACCCCGGCCGACCGCCACCGGTCGCCCGAACTCCCGCGCGTCGACGATGCCGTGACTGATGGTCACCGGGTAACCCCTCCGGTGATCTGTCGACGCATCCTTGGCACATTGGTTTGCCCGGGCGGCCGGGCTGCCGACCGGCCGGAGGGTGGGCACGGCCGTGGCGGCCCCGCGTCCGGCCCCGCGCCGGACCGGCGTCGACCCCGCATCGGACCGCAAGAAACGGGACGAGCGGTTTGTGAGCTGCCAAACCGGACGCGCTGTACGGTTCGGCGTGACACGGACAGGGCCCCGGCGGACGGGTCTTCAGCAGGCCGCGGCCGCGCGGGCGGCGGCGACCTCGGCGACCACCCTGGCGCCCCGGTCGGCATCCATCTCCAGGGAGGCCAGCACCCCGGGCACGGCCACGCTCGGCAGCAGGTGCTGGAAGAGGCCCGCGACGCGTCGCTCCAGGTCCGCGCGGCCGGCGAGCTTCTGCGACTGGACCTGCACACCCGCCCAGGCCGCCGTCACCAGCCAGGCGGTGTCGGCCGGCACCACGTGCGGGAGCAGTTCGCCGCGCTCCCCCGCCGCCGTCAGCAGCGCCTCGAACCGGGAGATCCACCCGGGGACGGCGCCCCCGCCCAGGTCCCCGAGGCCGTCCTGGCCCAGCGACAGCCGAGCGCCCGCGCTCAGCACCGTGTCACGCGGCAGCAGATAGGCCACCACCATGCCGGTGTCGACGAACTCCTGCAGTCTGCAAGCGCGTTCGGGCACGGAGTCGTGGGCGAACTGCTCCTCCACCACCCCCTGGGCGAGGTCCCGCTTGGACGCGAAGTGGAAGTAGACCGCTCCCCGGGTGACGCCGGCGCGAGCCACCACCTCACCGATCGTCGCCGCCTCGTACCCGCACTCGTCGAAGACCGATGCCGCCGCCTCCAGAATCAGCCGGCGCGTCCGCACCGCCCGCTCCTGCCGCACCACACGACCACCCCGCCCACCGCACCGATCGAACAAAACCAGACAGCCCGTATCTTAACCGGCAGGAATTCCCGTACCGAACCTGCGGTTTTCTCCGGCCCGGCGGTCGCTTCGGAGAACAGAAAACCGACCGTGCGGTATATCGGACGGCGGCGCGCTCCCGGCCCACCGCGAGGCGTCGGGATCCCGCCGGAGTTACGGGAACGGCGTGGCGGGAGCCGCGTTCAGGGCGTCGTCGATCCGCTTCCAGAAGGCCCGGAAGTCCGCGGAAGCCGCCCGGTCGGCGGCGTACTGGGCGGAGTGCGCCTTCAGCACCTCCAGGTACTCCGGGGTGAGGATGACCGAGAACTCCCATCGGTCGGGCCCGCTGTAGGCCGGGACGGCACGGTTGCGAGCCTGGGCCAGTTCGTCCGAGATCATCCGGAGGTCGAGCAGGTACTCGGCGAGCCGGTCCCCCTCGGGCGGGGCCGCCCGCAGCCGCTCGGCGAGCCCGTCGAGCAGCGCCTTCATCCGGTCGTAGTCGTGGTAGTCCAGCTCGACGAGATAGGTGAACTCCCTTGTCTCCACCCGGTTCTCACGCACCTTTTGACACCAGACCGGGGCTAGCTCCCGGGCGGACGGGGCCGAGCGCGGATTCCTGCGCAGGCGGGTGGCCAGTGCCCGCAGGTTCCCGTCCCCGATGTTCCCCTGGTACTCACGGGCGACGGCCGGGAGGGTGACCCGGGTGGGCTGCAGGGTGCTGAAGTGCGCCAGCACGACGCCGTGTTCCTGCTCGTCCAGCGTTCCCCACTCACCGTGCGGGCCGCCGCACGCGTCCGCGAGCGCGGACAGGCAGGCCGCGACGGCCATCGCCTCGCTGCCCCGCCACTCCCGCTCCAGCCACTGCTCGAAAGCCGACCCGTTGTTCACCGGCTGCCCTCCCTCTCGGTCCTGTCGATCGGTGCTCCGCCGCTCCCCGTCGTCGAAACGCCTGCGGCCGGCCAGCGCGCCGAGCCCGAGCGTGAGTCGCTTCTGCAGGCCGTCGTACCGGGACCGGGCGATCTGGTGACCGGCGTCGGCCGCCTTCTCGTACCAGCGCAGCGCTTCGCTCGGGTTGCCGAGCCGCTCCTCGTAGAGGGTCCCCAGGAAGAGCGCGCCGAACGCGCTGCCGAGCTGCGCTGACCTCCGGTACCAGTGCATGGCCAGCTCGGCGTCGGCGGCCGACGGCTCCTCCGGCAGCTCCCCGCGCAGCCTGGCCCGCATCCGGCCCTCGACGATCAGCCCCAACCGGGCCATCGCGTCGGCGTTCCCGGCCCCGGCGGCCAGCCGGTGGAGCTGCTCGATCCTCGGCAGGTTCTGCGTCCCGTCCCCGCCGCTCCACTCCAACTCCAGGAGGCAGGCGGCTTCGTAGGCCTCCCGGGCCTGCTCCTCGGTGAGCAGCCCTTCCGGCAGGGCGAACGGGTCGGGCGGCGGCGGCAGTCGCGGCGCGGTGGAGGGGCCGCCCGGGAACGTGACGTGGTAGTGGACCCCGCCCGTGACGAGGCCGGCCTGGACCACCGCCATCGACACCGCCGTCCCGACGGAGAGTTCGTTGCGGACCACGCCCGGCATGTCCGGCGTGGCAGCGTCCGGCACGTCCGGCGCATCCGGCCCGTCCGACGCACCCGCCCCGGCGGCGCCCGGCACGGACGGCGCGGCGCGGTCCGCGCGGTGCTCCGCGGCCTCGTCCAAGAGGTCACCCCACTCGCTGCGCGTCCGGACGGCGTCGCCGGTGCCACCGGCCGGCGACGGGGCCGGACGGACCGGTCGACAGCGCCGGTGCAGGGATGCTACCCGCGTCAACCACAGTGCGGGACACGCGTTCTGGCCAATCTGACGGCGCACGGCAGGGCACGGCGCCCTGCTCCCCCGCGCGACCTCCGGGAGCCGCCGGACCGATTCGGAGTGAACCGCCGGGCCCACCCGTAGGGAGCCGCCGCACGGGCCCGGAGTTCGGCGTCGGGCACCGCCGGGCCCTCCGGGCCGGTCCGCCCGTCCGGGTGAACAGCGCATGCGGCACCGGGGCGGAACGCCTAGCGTGGCCCGGGGCACCCCGCCCGGCCCGCCGCCCTCCCCGGACGGGCGCGACCGGCGCCGCGGGGCTCCCACCCTCCGGCTCCGCCCCCGTTCCCCTCAGGAGATCCCCGTGACCACGACGACCCCGCTGGCCGATCTCACCGGCGACTACGTCCTCGACCCGGCGCACACCCGGATCGGCTTCGTGGCACGCCACGCCATGGTGACGAAGGTGCGCGGCGCGTTCCAGACCTTCGAAGGCAGCGCCCACCTCGACGGCACCGACCCGAGCCGCTCCACCGCCCGGGTGTCGATCAGCGCCGAGAGCATCGACACCGGCAACGAGCAGCGCGACGGGCACCTGCGCACCAACGACTTCCTCGACGCCCCGAACCACCCGAGGATCACCTTCACCTCGACGGGCGTCGAGCAGCTGAACAGCGCCGAGTACCGGGTCAGCGGTGATCTGACCATCAAGGAGACCACCCGCCCGATCACCATCGACTTCGAGTACACCGGCAACGCCCGGGATCCGTACGGCAACCTCCGGGTCGGCCTGGAGGGATCGGTCGCCATCAGCCGCAAGGACTACGGCATCACCTGGAACGCCGCCCTCGAAGGCGGCGGCGTCCTGGTCGGCGACAAGGTGGTGCTGGAGTTCGACATCTCGGCGATCAAGCAGGAGTGACCCGGCCCGGTGTACCCGAGGGCCTGTGGCGGAGACCGCCACAGGCCCTCGGCGCGTTCCGGGGCGAGCCGCGGTACTCAACCCATTGGTTGAACACGCGCGCGGCGAGGAGTAGCCTCGTACTCAACCAAACGGTTGCAAAGAGAAGCAGAGGTGCGCTGATGGCCACCGATCCGCTGTCCAGGGCGTTCGTCGCCCTGGCCGACCCGACCCGGCGCGACATCGTCGCCCGGCTCTCCGTCCGCGACGCCGGGGTCGGCGAACTCGCGGAGTCCTACGCCATGTCGATGCAGGCCGTCTCCAAGCACCTCAAGGTGCTGGAGGAGGCGGGGCTGGTGAGCCGCAGTCGCGACGCCCAGCGCCGGCCGTGCCACCTGGAGCCCCAGGTGCTCGATCTGATGACGGTCTGGATCGAGCGGTACCGCCGGCAGGCCGAGGAGCGGTTCGGTCGACTGGACGCCGTTCTCGCCGCCATGGAGGACGGCGACGAGCCCGGAGCGGCCGTCCCGGCCCCGGAATCCCCCGAAGAGCACGAAGAGCACGGAGAGCACGAAGGAGCAGCGTCATGACCTCCAGCAACGACCGCCGGACCACGATCGAGGCGGACCCGGCACTCCCCGTCATCCGCATCGTCCGCGAGTTCGACGCCCCACCGGCCCGGGTGTTCCGCGCCTGGACCGAGCCCGAGCTGGTGGCGCGGTGGCTCGGCCCCAGGGATCGGGTCATGAAGATCGACACCTGGGACGCCCGCACCGGCGGCAGCTACCGCTACTCCGCACTGGCCGGGGACGGGCCGGCGAGTGAGGTGATCGCCTCCTTCTACGGGTCGTTCCACGAAGTCCGCCGGGACAGCCGGCTCGTCCAGACCTTCACCTTCGAGGGCGTACCGGACGGCGTCTCGCTGGAGACCGTGCTCTTCGAGCCGGTCGGCGAAGGCCGCACGCGGGTCAGCTCACTCTCCCTCGTCGACAGCCTGGCCACCCGCGACGCGATCATGGCGAGCGGGATGGACCGCGGCGTGATCGAGGGGTACGACCAGCTCGACGAGCTCCTCGCCGCCGGCTGACCCCGGCTCGCCGCCGCCACGGGGGCGGTCGCTCAGGACAGCACGGCGACGGCCTCGACCTCGACGAGCTGGTCGGTGTAGCCCAGGACGGTGACGCCGAGCAGGGTGCTGGGCACGTCGTGGCTCCCCAGGTAGGAGCGGTAGACCTCCCACGCCGTCACCAGGTCCTCCTGCCGGGAGGAGGCCACGTACACGGTGGTCCGGACGAGGTCGGTCAGGGCGGCGCCCTCGTCCTCCAGCACGGTGATCAGGTTGCGCATGACCTGGTGGGCCTGGGCCGCGAAGTCGCCCACCGCGACCGTCCGCCCCTCCGCGTCGAGCGGGCAGGCGCCCGCCAGCCAGAGCGAGCGCACCGGCGCGTCCACGGAGGCGGCGTAGGCGTAGTCCACCGCCTGGGTGAGCCGGTGGTTGCGGATCAGCCGGACCGTACCGCTCATGGGGGCTCCGAAGGTCGAACGGATGTCTGCTCCCCATCCTCGGCAGCCTCCTGATCGCCGGTCAAACCATTAACCGCCGCCCGCTCCTCCCGCCGCGCCCCCGCACTCCCGGTTCACCGGTGCGGGTGATGGCGGGTCGCCCCGCCGGACGGCGATCCTGGTGCCCCACCGAACGAAGGGGTTCCGCGATGGTGCTTCGACTGCCCGGCCGCGGTGTCGGCCGCCGCCGGATCCTGGGGCTCGCCCTGGGCGCGAGCGCCGTACCCGTCCTCGCGACCGTCGCGGCCCGGGCGGCACCGGCCGCGGCGCCGCTGCCACCGGCCGCCCTGGGCCGCCGGGTCGCCGAGGTGGCGGCCGCGCAGATCGGCGTGCCGTACGCCTGGGGCGGCGGCGACCGGCTGGGCGCGGGCATCGGGTTCTGCGACGAGGAGAACGGCTACCTCGACGGCCAGTGCCTCGGCGAGCACACCGTCGGCTTCGACTGCAGCGGGCTGTCCCTCTACAGCTGGTACCGGGCCAGCGGGGGCGCCGTCGACCTCGCGCACTACACCGTCGCGCAGTACCACCGCTCCGAGCCGGTCGCCCGGGCCGACCTGCTCCCCGGCGACCTGCTGTTCTTCTCGCGCGCGGACGCGCCGCTGCACCACGTCGGCGTCCACGCGGGCGACGGCGCGATGATCCACGCCGAACGCACCGGCACCCTGGTCACCCGTCTGCCCGGTGTCTTCGAAGACCCGCGCTGGGCGGCCGAGTTCGCCGACGCCCGGCGCCCGCTGCCGCTCGGCTGAGCGAGCGGAAGCGGCCGGAAGCCCGCCGGCCGCCCAGGACTCCGCGATGCTGGCCGTCCGCGTCACCGACGTGGACGAGGCGCTCGCCCTCTGCCTCCGCCACGGCGCCCGCGTGGCGGCCGAAGCCACCGACCGCCCCGCGTGGGGCCCGACCCTGCGCACCGCCCATCTCCGCGCCCCGGACGGCCACCTGATCGAGCTGCAGTCCTCCTGACCGCCGCCCCCGGCGGGCCGGCTACTCCCCGGCCGGGGCGGACTCCCACAGGTCGGGGCTGCCCGCCCCGACCAGGGACCGGATCCGGGCCAGGGCCTCGTCGGCCGGGATCGGGGCGAGCCGGCGGCCGTCGCGCAGGCGCAGGGCCACCTGGCCGTCGGCCGCCTCCCTCGGCCCGATCACCGCCTGGTACGGCACCAGCCGGGCCTCCCGGATCCGGGCGCCCAGGGTCCCGTGCTCGGGCCCGGCGACCTCGGCCCGCAGCCCCTGGTCGAGGCAGCGCTGCCGCAGTCGCCCGGCCTGGTCGGCCTCCCCCTCGGAGACCGGCAGCAGGACCAGCTGGGTGGGCGCCAGCCAGGCCGGGAACGCGCCGCCGTACAGCTCGATCAGATGGGCGACGACCCGCTCGACGCTGCCGATGACACTGCGGTGCACCATCACCGGGCGGTGCCTGGCCCCGTCGGCGCCGATGTAGTGCAGGCCGAACCGCTCCGGCTGGTGGAAGTCGATCTGCACGGTGGAGAGGGTGGATTCGCGACCGGCGCCGTCGGCGATCTGGACGTCGACCTTCGGTCCGTAGAACGCCGCCTCCCCCTCGGCCGCCTCGAAGGGCACGCCGGACCGCTCCAGCACCTCGGTCAGCAGCGCGGTGGCCCGCCCCCAGAGCGCCGGGTCGGCCACGTACTTACCGCCCTCACCGGGCAGCGAGAGCCGGTAGCGGACGGGGCGGATCCCGAGCGCGCGGTGCGCCTCGCGGATCAGCTCCAGCGCGGCCACCGCCTCGTCGGCCGCCTGCTCGGGGGTGCAGAAGATGTGGGCGTCGTTCAGCTGGATCGCCCGGACCCGGGTGAGGCCGCCCAGCACGCCGGACGGTTCGGACCGGTACATCCCGCCCAGTTCGGCCATCCGCAGCGGGAGCTCGCGGTAACTGCGTGCCCGGGAGCGGTAGATGAGGGCGTGGTGCGGGCAGAGGCTGGGGCGCAGCACGACCTGTTCGGCGCCCAGGTCCATCGGCGGGAACATGTCGTCGCGGTAGTGCGACCAGTGGCCGGAGATCTCGTACAGCTCGCGTTTGCCGAGCACCGGCGAGTACACGTGGCGGTAACCGGCCCGCTGTTCGCACCCCCGGACGAACTCCTCCAGGGTGTGCCGGACGGCGGCGCCGTCGGGCAGCCAGTACGGCAGGCCGGCGCCCATCAGCGGGTCGGTGTCGAAGAGGTCGAGTTCACGGCCGAGGCGGCGGTGGTCGTGCATGGTGGCGGTCTCCACTCGGGTCTGCGGGGTGGCACCTGCGGGGGCTCTCCGCAGGCGGCGCTCCTGGGCCGAGTGGGCGGGAACGACGAAGCCCCGGGGCACTCGGCCCCGGGGCTTCGGACTAGGTCAGCAGTCAGCGCACCGGGACTCTCTCCGGCGTCGTCGTCAGGACGGCTGCAGCGCGCTTCACGCCTCCCACGGTAACAGGGCGGCGGCGCTCCCGGCGATCCGTTTCCGGTGCTCGCCCGCGCCCCGGAGCCGATCGGGAGCGGGCGTCCTCAGTACAGCACCGCGCAGCCCCGCTCGCCGAGGGCGGCGAGCAGGCGGGGCGGCGGTGTGACGTCGTTCCACCGCAGGTCGAGCTTCTCCAGGGCCGGCAATCCGGCCAGCCAGTCCGGCAGTTCGGTGATGCGGTTGCTCCGCAGGTCCACCCGGCGCAGCAGCGGGAGCCCGGCGAGCACCGGAGGGATCTCGGTGAGGGCGTTGTCCCGCAGGTCGAGCTCGCGCAGCGCGGCGAGTCCGGCGGCGGACGGCGGCAGAGCGGTCAACGCGTTGCCGCGCAGCCACAGTTCGCGCAGGGCGCCGAGGCGGCCGAGGGTGTCCGGCAGCCGGGTGAGCCGGTTGTGCTGGGCCCGCAGCTCCACGAGGGCGGTCATCCCACCGAGGGCGTCCGGCAGTTCGCCGATCCGGTTCTCGCCGACGTTGAGGTAGCGCAGGGCGCCGAGCCGGCCGAGGGCGTCCGGCAGCCGGGTGAGCGCGTTGTCGTGCAGGTAGAGGAAGTCGCGCAGTGCGGTGAGTTCACCGAGTTCCTCCGGCACGGCGGTGAGCGCGTTGTGCCCGAGGTCGAGGGTCCGGAGTCGGCGCAACCGTCCGATGGCGGGCGGCAGTTCGGTCAGGCCGGTCTCGGCCAGGATGAGGACGGTCAGGTCGGTGCGGTCCCAGACGGATTCCGGCACCGCACCGAGCGGCTGCCGCCAGAGGTTGAGGGTCAGGTCTGTCACCCGGGCATTCTCCGCCGGTGCGACGCCCCGGCGAAGCCCGGGGCCGCTACGCGCCCGGGAGGTGGAGGGTCCCGTCGAGGACGGTGACGGCGGTGCCGGAGAGGTGGACGCGGTCGCCGTGGAGGGCCGTCCGGACCAGGCCGGTGCGGGCGGAGACCTGGAGGCCGGCGAGCTGGTCACGGCCCAGCCGGGCCGTCCAGTACGGGGCGAGCGCGGTGTGGGCGCTGCCGGTGACCGGGTCCTCCGGGATCCCTCGGGCCGGGGCGAAGAAGCGGGAGACGAAGTCGTACCCGGCGTCGGCGCGGGCCGCGGGCGCGGTGACGATGACGCCGCGCAGGTCGTCGCGGAGCGTCAGGGCGGCCAGCGCGTCCAGCCGGGGCGTCAGGTCGCGCACGGCGGCCTCGTCCGGCAGGACGGCCAGCAGGTCGCCGAGCCTGCCGGTGTGCCGGGCCGACTCGGGCTCGACGGTCAGCGCCTCGGCCAGCCCCTCGGGGACGGGGACCTCGGTGCCGGGTGCGGCCGGGAAGTCCAGGGTGACGCCGCCGGCCTCGTCGGTGCGGGTGACGAGGACCCCGTGGTAGCGGCTGCGGAACCGCACCGTGCCGAGGATCCCCCGCTCGGTGCGGAGCGTGTGCGCCGTGGCCAGGGTGGCGTGCCCGCACAGGGTGGCCTCGACGGTGGGGGTGAACCACCGGATCGCCCAGTCGGCTTCGGCGCCGCCGGGCAGCGGCAGGGCGAACGCCGTCTCGGAGTGGTTCAGCTCGGCGGCCACCTGCCGCATCCAGGTGTCGTCCGGCCACTCCCCGGCGGGCAGCAGGCACACGCCGGCCGGATTGCCGGCGAACGGACGATCGGTGAAGGCGTCGACCACGTGAATGCGCATGGCGGGGACGATAGCGGTGGCCCCGGCGGGTCGCCATGGCCAATCGGAGGTGATTGGCCTGGTGCCGGGCGGGCGGGCGGGCGCGCCGCCCGCTCGCCCACCCGACGCTCGGCGAGGCGGTCAAGGAGGCCGTCCACGGTCTGGCCGGGCACATGATCAACATGTGACACGGGCCCGCCCGGGGCCACG